>NZ_AP046052.1:0-208362 GCF_059739405.1 Arthrobacter sp. TmtSoilC79
CCTACGAGCCGTTCTTCATCGACCGCCCCTCAACGGCGGATGACCGTTACCTGGCGGCCATCAACAGGGCCCCGATAGGGGAGCGCGGCCTATGGGACGAACACACCGCAGACCAGTCCCAACCCAACGAACTCACCCACGACGAACCGGGTGGGAACGAACCTCAGAACGAAACCAGCACAGACACCAAGAGCACCCGCAGCACACGAGGAAAAGGAACCATCATGGCCGGGGAAACCACCATCACAGTGATCGGAAACCTGACATCGGATCCAGAGCTTCGCTTCACCCCTTCGGGATCAGCCGTCGCGAATTTCACCATCGCCTCAACGCCCCGGACCTTTGATCGTCAGTCCAACGAGTGGAAGGACGGGGAGACCCTGTTCCTCCGGGCCAGCGTGTGGAGGGAAGCCGCGGAGAACGTCGCAGAGTCGCTGACCAAAGGCACCCGTGTCATCGTTTCGGGCAGGTTGAAGTCGCGTTCGTACGAGACCAAGGAGGGCGAGAAGCGGACCGTGATCGAACTCGAGGTGGACGAGATTGGCCCGTCCCTTCGGTACGCGAACGCGAAGGTCAACCGCACCCAACGCACCAACCACGGTGGGGGAAACGGGGGCGGGTCCGGTAACCAGGGCAACGCCAGCCAGCCCGCCCAGCGGGATGATCCATGGGCGGCAGCGAACACCCAAGCCAACGCCGGCTCCTGGGGCAACGGACCAGACTCCGAACCCCCGTTCTAGAACCTATGGTGTCGGAGCCGGCCGTTAGGATGGCCCCGACGTCACGAAGCGACATAACCGCTGCTACTCGGCTGCCGGGAAACGGTAGGACGAACCCGATGATGAAGAACTGGACTGTGATGAACGAGCAAGAAGATGCGACCAGATGGTGGGTAGGGACCCTCGTAGGAATCACAGCGCTATTGTGTGTGCTGGGTTTGGCGCTGCCTTCCATCATGATGGTGATTGGGGGAATGGTTGTCTTTGCTGGAGGCCATCCTGTCCCGGGGCTCATTACGTCGGGGGTTGGAGCGTCAGTGTTCGCCGGTTTGGTTTGGGTCGGGGTGAAGATCACGAAGAGGTTGGCCCAGCGCTGGAATGGCTTCCGGAGAGATGCACGTTAAGGGTGGGCTGAGCCATGAAGTCAGGTGAGAAGAAGGGTCCCTACTTCACTGAAGAGGACCTGAAGCAGATCAGGGCAGCGGTCCAAGCTGTCGGTCCGTTGGAAGGGTACGTGTCCATTTCGGATTTCGTTGAAGCAGCTGCCCGTCGTGAGCTGCGGAGGCTGCAACGCAAGTACAACGAGGGCCGGAAGTGGCCGGGAGTGGAAGCGGGTGAACTCCGCCCTGGGCGGCGGACCCGCGCCGAAACGGCCGCGCGGGAGGACCGGTAAATGATCCGGCCCGAGCCCGACCCTGCCGTGCCTGAGCCGGTGGAACGGGTCCTTATTCAGGACGTCGTGCCGTACGAGATCCCTGATAGTTTCAGTGATCTTCGGGGGCCGGCGGATGGGCTGCTGACTTTGCCGCTTCACGTGTACTGGGGACCAGTGGCGGTGTGTGATCTGAGTCAGCCAGAGGATGTCATCAAGGCGTACCAGGCGGTGCTGCGCGTGGGAACCCGGAAAGACCAGGTGAAACTTCTCAACGGCGGACTTCTCTGCAGAATCTGGCCCCAGCTGATGCTCCCGGTAAGGTGCCGGAAACTCTGGGAGGGTAGGTTTCCCCACCTCATCGAGGACCCTGGGAAGCAACACTAAGAATAGATGAACACGCAGTCAGGGCCCGTACCAAAAGGTACGGGCCCTGACTGTCTTCCAGCTGTAGTCGCGGGTGTGAGAGGGCGGTGGATCCTGGAAGAATCTTCCAACACCCTGGTGCGGAACCCCTTGCCGCTTGAGATGCCTCCGGGAGTTTCAGGTTCCTGTTCCCGCGGGCCCGGACCGAACGCAATCCGCCGATGTCGTCAAGGCTGAAAGGAACCCAGCCCCGCTCCCACGGTGCGACGGCAACGCTGCGTCTTGGACCATGGGAAACGTCGCCGCTACTGGCCCACCTGGGAAGGAGGCTGTGCACGGCCACCGCTCGCCCTGGTGCGGCATGTCCCGATGGTGACATGGTGGTTGTGTGCAGGCGGTCAGGTGGGTCCTGTCGTCCACATGGGTGCGGGAAAAGCCCGAAGGTTGTAGCTTTTGCCGTGCCCATGTGGACGAGGGGCTACTCGTCCGAAGATGCGTGGGCTGTGGCGTTCTCGCGCGCGGGACGTTTACCGCGAGGACGTCCGCCGGCCTTGCGGCCGGGTGTGTCCAGACCGAAGCCGCGAAGGTCGGATTCGGTCCAGTCAGCACGCAGCGCGGCTTGGTAGTCCTTGGCGTACTTTTGCTCGGCTGCAGCTACCAGCTGCTGAGCTTCTTGGAGTTCGACGCTGCTGGCCGCCGCGTTCTTCACGGCGTTGACCTTAGCGTCCCTGGCAGCGTCAATTTTCGCGGCCGCTTTAGCGGCAATGTCGTTGATGTCCATGCGGCCAGTCTAGCCCGCGGCGCCGACACGCGGACGGACGTTTTGCGAAAGAGACACGGAAGGCGGTCAAAAACCTAGAAACCGCGCCCTGCGGAGCAAGCTATACATTTACACGGGTGTAAATGGCTTGTCGTCCTCGACACTTGCGGTCGAGTACGGCACACTGGTCAGTGTGGTCCCCGGTTCGGGGTCGCTGCGCTGGGCCTTTGAGGGAGGGGATTGGGATGTCGGATGAGGAGAGCACTCACCGTCCCAATCTGTCGCGCCGTCGTCGTGCGAACACTCCGGCAGGGACGAAGAAGCGGCGTGACGTATGGGTCACCGTTGAAGAAGAAGCCGCGCTCGTTGCGAGGGCCGAACGGGAGAAGGTGACCGTCCCGAACCTGTTGGTTTCGGCGGCGTTGGCCGAACGAACTGATTCACCGACGGAGCGGCGCGCTATTGGCGCTGAACTCATGCAGCTGCACAATCTGTTGGCCCGTTCTTCGAACAACATCAATCAGCTCGCACGTCAAGCCAATGCCACGAGCGAGTTCCCCATCGAAGCCCTGGAAGCGTTGAAGCATCTTCGGTCCGTGGCCATGCGTATTGACCGCGCTATTGAAGGGTTGATGTAGGAATGATTCCGAACATCACCCGCGGTTCGCGCATGGGCGGGCTCATGGTCTATTTGGCTTCGACCGACGCCGATAAGACCAAGAATGCACACACGGATCCGCACTTAGTGGCTGGTGATGCGGCGCTCATGGCCTGGTACGACGACGGTGTTCTCGACCGGGCTGATGCCTTGGCAATTGCCAAGCACCTTGACCAGCCACGCAAGCTATTCGGTGTCTCCGTTCAGATCAAGGACTTTGCTTGGGACGCAGCGAAGAAGGAGCGTGTCCACGTTGGCTACAAGGACGCCAGCGTGTGGCATTGCTCGCTGAGTTTGCACGCCGAAGAAGGCGCGTTGACGGACCAGCAATGGGGAGACATCGCCAACGACTTCGTAGAGGCGATGGGCTTCACTGAGGCCAGTGGGAAAGCCCGATGCCGTTGGGCAGCTGTCAACCATGGCACGTCCGAGAACGGTAACCACCACATCCACATCGCCGTTTCTCTGGTGAGGGAGGATGGCACCAAGGCATCCACCCACGGTGACTACAAGAAGTCACAGCAGACCTGCCGCGAACTGGAAGTTAAGTACGGCCTGGAACAACTCTCCAGCGTGTACGCGACCCGTGGTTACGGCCAGGCAGAAAAGGCCACCGCGGTTCGGGATGAACGGGAAATGCACCGCTCATCGTTGGCCCGAAAAGTACGTGCCAGTGCAAGCGCTTCAGCAACCGAAGGCGAGTTTGTTCGCCGCGCCCGTGACACCGGAATGTTGCTGCGGCCGCGCTACGCGAAGAACACCACCGACGTCATTGCCGGCTACTCCGTAGCTGAGCGGCCCAAGGCCGGGGAGCGGCCCATCTGGTTTGGTGGCGGCACACTCGCCTCCGACTTGAAGCTGGGTGCGCTGCGCGAAGAGTGGATGGACTCGCCCCACCTTGCCACCCAGGCTGCAGCTGAATGGAATGCCGCTGCGCGTAACAAGCGAATCGTCTCCAGGACCGGTCCTGAGAGGGCCACCCCATTGCCTCAGGTGTGGGTGGAGTACACCCGGAACGCCACCGCCCTGGCGGAGCAGCTGCGGTCCATCCCCCGTGACGATCACGCCACCTGGGCGAAGGCCGCACGCGAAGTTTCCGGCGCCTTTGCAGCATGGTCACACCGTCTCGAACCCACACCTGGCCCGCTGGCCGCAATGGCGGCTGAACTGTCCCGCTCAGCTCAACTCCGGGCGCCCAAGGCACACAGCAAACCCATTGCCCTTCCCTCGATTGCGGGGACCGCGATGCTGTTCATGGCGGCATCGTCCAAGAACAAAACAGCCGCGCAGACAGCACTCATGGTGCAACTGATCAACACCGCGTTCGCCGTGTACGAGATGCATCAGCAGTCCGGCCGGACTCGGGAAGCCCAGCGCATCCGCTCCGTCGTGGAGAACCAGCTCGCGCCGTTCACCGGAACCATGCCCAAAGTCGGTGCATCGGAAGCGGGACAGCAGCAAATGACAGAGGTAGCGGGGCCGCCACGCGCAATTGATATCGCACGCCGAGGCATGATTCCCATCCGGCCTGGATCCGCAGTGCCCACCACACCGACCGCCACTCCGGCAAAGACGTATCAACCCAGCCGCAGCGACACCGGC
Source organism: Arthrobacter sp. TmtSoilC79 (assembly GCF_059739405.1). NCBI lineage: Bacteria > Bacillati > Actinomycetota > Actinomycetes > Micrococcales > Micrococcaceae > Arthrobacter > Arthrobacter sp. TmtSoilC79. Next base: position 4,758 of record NZ_AP046052.1, read on the forward strand.
CCGGGACTCGACCGATAAGAATCACACCACTAGTGCAAGGGGAACACAATGAGTGAATCAGACGGAATGGACGACTTGCTGGACGGCGGACTGCGTCAGTCCCTGATGATCGCCTCCCGTATCGCCGAGACCCTCGCCCGTCGACGGCAGGAAGACCAGCGGCAACAGGAACACCGTGACGCGCAGGCAGCGCACGAAGCCGCCGCACGGTTTGCAGCCGAACGCAGCACCGCCCACGTGGTCCTGTCACAAGTGGACAAGGACCAGTGGTGGGACAACGCCCAACCCTCCGACATCGCCACGGCACATGCCGTCGCTGAGGGATGGAAAGACTACGATCCCACCGCGCTGTCCGCTTCGGAAAAGATCCGGCAAGAAGTCCTCAACCGTTACGGCATCGACACCTGTGACGTGGTCGGTGCAGAGCTCGAAGCCGGCATCAAGACGGCGGCGTCCGAGTCGGCCAAGGTCGAGCAGGAGCGCGGACAGGAGGCAGGGCGCAAAGCCGATGCTGAGCACGAGAAGGCGACGCAACTCATCGCGGCCGCGCGTGCAGAGGAACTTCGTGCCCAAGCGGCGAAGCTCGCCCCAGAGATGGAGCGCCACCAGGTGCCGGTGGAGTACCTGGCCAACCCCGCACTGACCAAAGCACTCCAGCTTGCCCACAACGCGAAAACACCCAAGGCACGAGTGGTAGCCGACTCCGAAATCAAGGAGCGGATGTTCCTCATCGGCAAGGACGGTGTCAACGGACCCGACATCGATCAGCTCCGTCAGGAAACCACCGCCAACGTCAACGGTGCATGCGATGAACACTTCAAAGACCCCGCCTTCGTGGACGCAGCCAAAAACCTCCACGAAGCCAAACTGCTGGCAGAAGGCGGCTTCAAAGGATCCAAATGGACCACCCAGGAACAGCGATACGAGAGAGCCGAAAAGGAGCTCTTCGCCCGCATGGAAGATGTCGGCCGCGAGATCGAGAACCGCGTCACCGGCAACGACAGCAGCCGTCTAAAAGACCAAGGACTGAAAACCGAAACCGCTGCACAGACCGGCTACGGTTCCGCCGAGCACCACCAGAAATTCGCGGAATCACTCGCTGGCACCGGCGCCAACGAAACGCAGATCCGTGGCCGCCTCGCTGCCGCCCGCAGCGAGGGCACACACCCCAGCGCAGCCGTAACAGCAAGAAAGGCCACAAAGGCCCGCAAGTCCCGCCCGGGCGCCGCTGCGGGCGTGCAGCGCGAGAACCCGGGCATCGGACGTTAGAGATTAGTCCAAAGCCCACGCTCCGGATATTCTCTGGGGTGTGAACTTCAACCAATTGGCAGCACCCGTTGCTGCGCTGAACAAGGCTGGGACAGACTGGGTGACGGGCAGCGGCTTCCTCATAAAATCTGCTGATCAAGTTTATTTGATCACGGCTGCCCACATCGCTAACTTTCAACCTGCTCAGATGGATGACTGGTCTTTATGGTCCGAAAGGCTCTCAATTTACGCCGAGGACGGCAGCGTCTTGGCTAACGCTTCACTTTTCGATGAAGGCGCAAGCGAAAGAACGCCACTGTTCAAGTTCCTACGTACGTCGGACCAGGTTCATCGGATTTATGACTTGATCGTGTTGCCGGTGTCATTAGGAGAACACATGGCCAACATGTCGAAAATCTTCGTATTGCCCGACGATGGAGCAAAGCGGGCAAAGGATGACAAGGTCCTTACTTTCGGGCGGCGGGATCCTTGGCCACAGCTCAATGTAACGACGCACAAGATAACCGTTGCTGACAATCCCCTCGTCTTTCATGTGGAGCCCGAGGCGCAGCCGGGAGACTCCGGTGGCCCTGTGCTGACGCCGGCCGGGTCGCTAGTTGGTATGAACTTCGGGGCGGGGAACCCAACAAATTCCGGGGGCATGGTCATTTCTGTCCAGGCAATTGAACTTGCTCTGACGGCAACGGATGGTTTCCTTGCGGGCATCTCCTACGCGCAATCACCAGGGGACCTGTAGTGCTGGGTTGGGACTGGATCTCCCGACCGCCACAGAAGTAGCCGCGGGCGGTATGGACCGGCAGGCCAACGTCCAAGAACCAGCAGCCATCATGCCCGAACAGACCGAGAAGACACGACTCCGCATCCGATTGGAGAAGATTACGGCCGAGCGGAACGCTGCACGGCTCGTGGCGCAGCAACAAGCACAGCCGCAGAGCGAGCAAGCCCCCGCACAGAAAGAAACCGCCCAACAGCAAGCCGAGCGTGCCGCAGCGCATGCACGCCAAAACCAGCACGATCAAGGATACGGACTCTAGCCTCACGCATCACTTGCTAGCTCAGCTGGAGGTATCCAGGGTGGTCGGCGTCGAATCCCCTAAATTGTTAGGCTTCGTGAACATCGTCGATGTAGTGCCCGTATGCATCCAGGTCGAGTGCAAGTACCGTACCAAGTCTGGAGAGCCTCTTGTAAAGGCGCATTGCGAACCAGATGAGTTGCTGGTCTGATGGCGCGTAGATCAGTTCGTCGTCTACTCTTTCCACCGCGCCGTCTCTGACGGCTATGGCGAAGTCCAGACGGTCGGTACAGCCGCCGCTGAGAAGGGCCCTTCCGTGCGGCTTTTCCTTGAATGTCCTCCCATGTCGTGTCGGTGGCGAGGATCCCTCCGAGTATGGGCTTACTGTCTGGCTCTTGGGGTGGGTACGTTCCTCCTGCATGACGGACACCTACTGACGTTCGGTGCAGTTTGCGGACACTGGCAATCTTGTCCCGTGCATATTCAACGTAGCCCTTGCTCAGTTCCGGTTTGGCCTCGAATATCGCATAGATGCTTTCAACAGGTACGAAGGTAAGGTCGCCTTGAGTGAAGAAGAGGGGCGAGTACTGTCGGTCGTAGATGGCTACATCTATTTGCTGGCTTTGTTTACCGAATGAATCGATCGCGAAAACGCTGCCCACCCCGTACCGCTTGGGGAGGAAGTCGCTGAGCATGTGTATCCAGCGTTCTTCGGTGGCGTTGCCTTTTGCCGTTGGATGGTTGGTGAACGTGGGCATGAGACCGAGGCCCGACAGCATGTGTTTTTGCTTCGCTGCAAAGGCCGCGCTCAAATTAAAGGTGGTGCCCGGGCTAGCCACACTTGCGGGGTTCTCAGAAATTTCTTGGTTCATGGTGCGCTTTTCTGGCCCGGTCGAGCGTGGCCAGGTCCTAGTCCTTTTCTGAATAGTCATCGTTTTGCAGTACTTCGGCTATTGGGCCGCCAGCTCTGCCGGGTTCAAGGATGAGGGTCGGATGGTACGTGGGTCCTTCTTCGGCGTGGTCTTCCCATTCGTAGACCACTGTTCGGAGGGTGTTTAGAAGCCGTCCAATCAACAAGGCCATGGGGTAGGGGCCATGGAATGCTAGGTGGACCTCGGCGCGCCCGTCGGATGCGGAGAGTTCTTTGATCTGCTGGGCGATGGATGCGCTGAGTCGCCCGGCCTCACGAGCATCAATCCGGGTCGTGGTTGAGGTGACTATTGCTGCTTTTGAGAACGCTTGTTCGGATGAGTTGAGCAGCCGGTCGAAGGCTGTACGGTCCGCTGCCGGGGTGAGTGTCACAAAGACTGCGACCTTCTCGCGCGTATCCTCGGTTTGTCGCGGTGAGAGATTGATGTCTTCCACGCTGATGACGTTTTCAACTGGGTCATCTGGACACGATTTCGATACCCAGGCGACGTTGGCCGTGTCCATGGCTTCGACCATTCCGAATTTGGTTTTTGGGAGTGCTGCTCCAAGCGCGAGTGCAATGGAGAGGTGGGCGCCGCCAAGGATCCGCACATGAGATGCCCGAGCTGCGTACACGGCGTCACTGATGAGGGGGAGCGTCGTTTGAAGGAGTCGCAGTCCTTCGTGTGACGGAAGGCGGCCCTGGTCGCCCGCGCTGAGCCGGATGTGTAGGTCCTCGTCGTCCGCATCGACGGCGAACGAGGTTGGCCGGCTTTGTATCCTGATGGTGAACGCTCGGTTGGTTGACCGGAGCGTAGGCTTCCGTTGCTCGACCCGGTGCATGAGCAAGTCCCGGGCGATTTCGAGTTCACCGCTTCCGTCAAGCATGTTGCTTTGCTTCTTGTCGGCGAGGGTTCTTGCAGGCGAAAGGCGAAGGAGCCGATCGGGGGCGGCGTAGTCACAGGCGGTGGGCTTTCCGCGCCGGGGCACCGCATTCGCGATGCTAAGGCTGAAGTCAGGGTTGTCATCGAGTTGGAGAAGCCGTGGGAGTTCACGCTCCCTGACGATCTCGCTATGGACGATGTCGGGGGTTACGACGAGCACTGCCGCTGAAAGACCCTGGGTAAGAGCTTGCTCGAGCCGGTCTGTGGTTGTGCCGGCTCGCAAATCACGATAGTCGCGCCACACCACGAGGCCGGTTGCTCGAAGTAGGTGTTCCAATCGTGCGGCCTGATCCGTGCCGTCCGATTGTCGGTACGAGATGAAGACCGGCCCGTCGCCACGAACGGAAGTTTCACGAAGGGGACCAAATGGCTGGAACCTGGGCTCAGGGGATGCGACTTGGACCTGGCCGCTGCCAATGCGGCCAAATCGTTGACGCCGCGCAATGACACCATGAAACGGGGCCGTGTGAGATGTGGAGCAGACGATCATGGCGACCGGACCTTGGCTGGTCTTAGCGATCGCGCGAAGCGCATTGATATCAGTAGGGCTCGGCCCGACGGCGGCCGGGTGGCTGTGCCACTCGCCGACGTATCCTACGGGGTCGTCCTCCGCACGATCCTGGAGGAATTCCTTAAGGATTGCATTGGCTTGGACGTCATCGCGCACATAGCGGCTTGTTGTCGCGAGGGCGCTGCCTACTGTCAATGCATGAGTGACCACGATGGTAGCTGATTCGTGGTAGCCAAGAAGGATGCCGCCCGTCTCAGTCGGCAGGCTTTTCGCTGATTCTGCGGCGATCACTTCATGCGCCTCAGGGCGTAGTTTGATGAGGCCCGGGTCCCGGGTCAATTGTTTGTCCTCTCCGGGACACGGATGAGGTCTCGTGCTTCTCCAGCTGGGTGCAGGACATGCTCCGTGAGTAGTCCGATGCTGTGTCGTACCGCTGCGGCCGCGGCCTCTATCACGGAGTGGGGTGGGGTCGGGGAGATCGGGCTTCCGCATCCAGCCTCAAACAGCATTGGTGTTTTGATGCTTTCATTGGATGCCTTTTTAAGTTGGGGGACGGAAGAAGCCCCACCGATCGGCGGCAGAATGTCGACTCGATAGGCTGTGCCGTCATCGTGGAGTGAAGTCGAGAGGATGTGTGTATCCAGGGACTCGGCAACGGTGTGCAGCAGAGCTGTCGTTGAGAAGTCGGCTGTGGCGTTCACAACCAGGTTGTGGCTGCTGATGAGATGTGCCGCTTGTGCAGGGGTGGTGAGGTCGGTGTCGTCAACGTCGATGTCTTCATGGGTGAGTTCGTTCCGCATGACAAGGTAACGTTTCACGGCCTCACCCTTCGTGAGGCCGACGCTATCCGGTCCCACGAGATGACGAACGATATTTCCCGGAAGGACCATGTCTCCGTCCACGAGCGTTAGCCGGCCAATTCCCGCGCGTGCCAACATGTCTGCAACGAATGAGCCCAGCGCGCCCAACCCGATGATGGCTACGCTTTTGTTGTTGAGGTCATTTCGGTGGACACCTGCGCGGGCGGTTCGGGCCGCAGAAGTGTCTGCGGCAGATTTCAGCCGCCGTGCCGCGATGTCACCGATAACCGTGGGCCAAACTTCCAGCAAAATGGCGCCATCTTGCTCGCCGCGTCGGTACCTTAGCAACACCACGCAGACCTCATGGCGCCGGATCCTTGCATCGAGCTTGATTTCAGGCGCGACCAGTGCGCTGATGTCCGCCCAGGTCCGCGGCGGTACGACGACTTCACCGACGTCCGCTACGTATGCCGCACGGTCGTTGCCGACTTTAGCGCGCTTTTTCGGGATGGAGCCCCTGCTTGCCCGCATCGTGTTGTTCTTGGCCGGGCGGAATCGAATAGGGCCCTCATCCAACAACGAGGGCTCTTCATAGAGGTAGGTTCTGGTGTCCTTTTCTGACAGGCGAAAGTACCGGTCCAGATCCAGGTCAGGGCGGTCATCCGGCCACCCTGCTGATGCTTGCGAAAGCCAGTCCGCAATATGTTCAAGGAACACGGGTGCTTCAGTCCACCAGAGCCAATCGTGATCATCCTCGGCGATCAGACAAAGGGCTCCATCCAGTTCGCGGTGCCAGGACCAAGGCGCGGCATCGGGTGAGACGGGGGCCACCCTGGGCGGCTTAAAGGGGAAACGCTGGGGAAAGGAAATCAGGACTTCAGTCGGGTTTGCGAGGTCTCCGGCCGGCCCCATCCACCCCTGCTCCGTCTCCTTGAAGCCGGCCCTGATGAGGCCCTCCTCAAACTCCTGGCGAACGTGCGCTACGGCATCGGTGTAGGAGTCCAGATTCACCCAAAGGTCCTCCGTCCGGCTGGGACCGTTGGTGCTCCTGCCGAAATCGCGGTTGCGCGTTTGCTGCCGTCTTCATTGAACCCTGGAGGCATTTTGAAGACAGTCTCATCGTTGCCGTTCTTGCCGAACAGCTTTTGGAATGTCAAGGCAGACTTGCCCATGTCCTCTTCCTTGAGCGCGGCGCGGGCTGAAATAGCCGCGTCGGCGAACCGCAGGTTCGCCGTCTCAAGTTCGTCCTCGGTGGCACGAATCCTGATGGTTTTTCCTGGAAGCGTTGGGTCGGTAACGCCGATCCCATAGACAACAAAGTTGTTGATGATCTTGGCGACCTCTTCCAAGGCGGAGACGTAGTATTCCGCGTGATCAGTCCCCGACACCAGACCGGACTTGAAGGCCTGATAGGTCGCCACCTCAATGAAGAAGCCTCCAGGCTTTGCACCACGGCGAAGCAGTGCTCGGCGGGTTTGGCGCAGCAGCTTGATTGTTGGGACGTAGTAGCCATTGTGGGCAGCGTTCATTTCACTGGACAGACTAGTCAAACCCTCAGGGTTAGTTTGAACCCACTTGTTTTCCTCGCCTTTCTGTGGAATTTCCCACGTCGTGCCGTCCCAGTGCGGTCGTGCCGGCACAGCGTCCACGTCAAGGTCGAACTCCGGAAATGCGATCTTCAGGCTCCGGTCTTGACGGACTGTGCGACGTCGGCCTTGGGCATCCACGCCAAATTCAGCGTGAAGCACCTTGAAGAAGTGATCGAGGATGTCTTTAGATGTCACATCGCCCGGCACGCTTTGCATACGTACAAACACGTCGACATCCTTGACGCGCTTGATGGACACGCTTCGTTTGTATGAACCAATGAGTACGGGGTCGACGCCGTACTCGGCCAGCTTGGCATCAGCACTTAGGACTCGGCGTACGAGTTGATGAGCTTCTGGCGCATTTTCCTTGTCTTCACCCGGCTCGATTGAACTCAATGCGTCTTTGAACTGCTGAATAAGGTGAGCCAAACGTTAGCCATCCGATCGCTAGTGGAAGTTAAAAGTCAAACGAGTGTAGCTACTACATGTAGCACAAAAGCTTACAACAAACCACAACATGTTGTGTTACATGCTTGTAGTTTCCTCGATACTCGCAACCCTTTCTCAAGAGACATCAACATTTAGCTCAAGATTTGCTCAAGAAATGCGACCGCGCAGGAAAAGGGAGAGCTGGAAACATCGATATCCGCGCAGGTCCACGGCGAAGGAGTGCCCGTCACCGAGCTTCGGCTTAGCGAGTGTGCGGCAGCGCTTTGCTGCCCCTGGGTGGCGCGATGTTCGGCGTGGCACTGTCTTCGCTGGCCGAGTGGGAGTCCCAGCGTTTCCGGGCGCCTTGGCGGGTGATGCCGAAGGCTCTGCCGATCTTGTCCCAGGAGAGGCCGTCGGCGCGGGCTGCAGCCACGGCAGCGTCTAACTGGGTCTCGATCGTCTTGAGTTGATCGCCCAAGGTGCTGATGGTGTGAAAGTGCAGGTCAGGGGCGATGTGCTGGTGCCATTGTTCAATGAACAGAGGCTCCACATCCTCGCGGTCGCTGACGTAGCTGGCATCGTCGCTGGAAGGGTCTCCGGCGTAGATGCGATTGAGGGCGAGGTTCTCGTCGGCTGGATCCCAGACCCGGGTCCATAGCTGGTCCATGATGACGTGCTTCTTGAAGGGTTCGCAGCTGCAGGCGACTTTCCAGCCGACCACCTGGGCTGGTGGCCGCCACGCAGCGCTGTCCTGGTCGTTGTCGTTTTCCCAGATGCTTTTGCCTTCGGGTGTTATTAGGTGGATCTGCCCGTGCTTCCCGCCGGTCCCGTACATGCCGTCGGCGAACACGCAGACAACGTAGCCTTCATGGTCGCTGCCCTCGGTGAACCAGCCCATTGCGCTTCCCTTCATCAGCCACCAGTTGGTACTCTGACAAGTATGCCCGAGCGCAACTACGGTTCACAAGAAGGGGTACTTAGGCAACCTTAGTTTACATAATCTCCGTTATCGTGGTTAGAGTAGGACCACTAGAAGTGGATGTGACAGCAGGTCCAGCCCCTTGCGGTTTTCCTACGGCATGGCAGGTCAACCCTAACGGTGGGGTGGCGGGGGTCTGCAAAGACGTCGTCTGGCCTTACAGCCAACCTCAAGCTTGGGGTGTGCATAATGCGACCGAAGCTTCGGTCAACCGCTATTTGACCGGGGCTTCGCCAATTAGGTCGTGATACCTCGTGGCTCTAGCGGTGAGGTCGCGCGGTGTGCCGGCGCCAATTCGAAGCAAATTAAGGACCACTAATTGCCGTGCGTTTTGCGTAGGTACTCGCGCAGCCCTGGAATGGCAAAGTCCACCTTGCCGTACGCTGGTGCTTCGATGAGTCCGGCCGCGATGAGCCGGGCCCGGTAATTGGCCACGACGTTGCTCTTGGCGTTGAGCCGTCCCCTGTAGGGTTCAGGGACACTGCGCCGGTACCGTGCGCATGAAACCTAACGCCTAGCTTTAGCTTTCTAGGCGACATCGCTACCGCACAATCGAAGTAGCCTGTTACCCGACGTTTCCATACTGTACGCTTTGTCCACTGGAAGCTGTGGCCATGGTTCCTGCTCGCATGCCGAAACTACGGCGGTGAACGGCCTCAGGGTGGGCTCCCAAATGAGCAACAAGGAGGGCGGCAAGTCGTGGCACCGATCGACGGTCATCCAGGCGCTGGGGGAAACCTCAGTGGCTATGAGCTGCACGTAGCGGGCGAGACGATTCTCTTGGGTGACCTCATGGCTGAAGGCGAAGGAAATTTCAGCACATACCGCGATGCCAGTCAAAAGGTCATCATTCATGTTTTTTTTGGGAAAGAACATCCATTTCATGTAAACCGCCTGAGAGACGTCACATCAGCCAGCGGATTAACGCATTACACCTCGGTTGGCCGCGCTTCCATTAACAAGCCGGGCGAACGTCATGGGCGCCAGCTTCTCCGATATTCTGGGCATGTCCGGAATAAGGTCTGGGCTGCTGTAAGGGCTTTTGAACCGAAAACTCTTAAAGACTTTCTTGCTACAGGAGCAATGCCCGGCTACTCACCGCCGACTCGCGATTGGGCGCTGGATTTAGCTAAGGGACTTCAAGCTCTCCATTCTGCCGGCGTTGCCCACGGCGATGTCCGCCCGAGTAATGTACTGATACCAGCAAGCGGAAGCGCGCATCTAGCGGACTTTGGCCTGAAATCTGACTTTCGTCAACCTTTGAGCTTTATTGGACATCGGTCAGCTGCTCGAGATGAGATGACCATGTTTAGCGCGCCGGACACCTTGCGTAGCGGGAAGAGAAATTCTGTTGCTGCGGATATTTATTCGTATGGGAAGATCCTTAAGGTTCTGCAAACGAAGCTGCGACCGATCGCTGAATTTGAGCGAGACGTAATAAGCAAAATAACCGATGAGTGTCTGGCCCTCGATCCTGTTGACAGACCCTCAATTGATGAGATCCTTAATCTCTTGCAAAAAATACAAGTACCGCACAGCTCTTGGCCTCCCAAGGAGGCTTTGCATGCTGCAGTGTTGGCCGATATGGATGCCAGGCTGATGCGTGGTATCAGCGGGTCTGAACTAGATTATGCATCGACCGTCGTTACTCAAGCTCTTGATGTATTAGATGACATGGGCAAATCAGCGTCCCCACGAATCGTCAACATAGAAGAGCACCAACTAGTACATTTTCTGGCCTCGGCTGCGTTTGAGAGGAATAGATCGGGACTGTTCCTCCAAGATGTTTCACCAAGATTCAGTATCTTGAACCGTCTAAGCTCAGTAAATTCTGAGCCCACGAGTAACCTGGCGGAAGCTAGCGCACTAGATCGAGAATGGCGCTCCGAGATCGAGCGGTCGGTCACTGATGATGTGCAGCCTCTCGACCTACCCGCCACTGAAGTGCAACGCCGTATTGAGCGCCAGTCGAGTTGGGCTTGGGAAATGACCCAAGATATTTTGGAAGCAGACCTGTTTGTTAGAAGTGATGACGTTGTCGCGATCATGTCTAATCGTTGTCCGGGTATCACTACCGATGAAGTACGAATACTCCGCGACCTTGGGTACTTATTGTCCGTTCCCGTCGATAACGTACAAATTTATCCACTTTTTCAATTTGACCCTAAGTCCGGCCTCCCACTTGAATGCATGAAGAACGTATCCGACCGGATCAGGGGCACCGGATCCTCGTGGAGTTATGCTGTCTGGTGGTTCCTGAGGGCAGACGGGCTTGGCGGGATGTCTCCGGTGGAGTGGCTGCGTGAAGGGAAAGAACAAAGGGTGTTGACCGAGGTGATGGGATACAATTTGGCTGCCGCTTGAGCTTAAGCTGCAACTCTTTCCGACATCCCGAAAGGAGCTAATGTGGCAGGCTTTCCTGTGGCGTTACCTGACGGCTTAGCCATAGAAGGGCTTGCGACGCTTAAAGATCTGGAGCCAGACGTATTGCTCTCAAGAGTTTTTAATCATGAAGACGCAGCACGAAATGGCTATAGCGCGCTTTCTTGGAATACTAGGAAAGTACCCTTGGGCGCCCCGGTAGCGGGACGATTTGATCTGCTGCCAACTGCACCTGGTGGATTCCTATACGGATCTGAATCGGACGCGCTAGTTAGCGCAGGTGCAGGTTGTGAGCGCGTTGCCATACTGGAAACCTTTAGGTCTGCGATGATGACCTCCCGGGATCCGAGTAGGAACAACCGCAGAGTCATGCCTCGAAGCTTCCGTAATGCGAGGTCTGTGCAAAGGTTCCAGGTAACGTCACCTTTGTCGCTTGTGTGCATTAGGACTCAACGTGGCCGTGAGCCGTTCAGAATGGAGGAAGAGGTTCTTTACACTTCTGATCGTGATGCGACTAGAGCATGGGGTGACTATGTCCGTTCGCAAGTTCCGGACGCCAGCGGTATCGCCTACAACTCGACGAGAGAAACTTCTGGTGGGGGGCTCTGTTCGTTCGTTTTGTGGGAAGACAGAATGCCCGCCAGCGCCTTCGCCCCAATAGATACTATTCCTCTCGGAACTCCAAAAGGCCGAGTAATAGTCGAGGAAGCGCTGCGCGACTATAGCGTGATCTGGAATTAGCTTCGGGGACGGGAGCGATTGGTGCAGTAGGGTGTCAGTGCGGCGGCCCCCGCTATCTTTCCCCATCCCGACAGCTTGACATAACGTCCGTTATGCGGCGGTCGAGGGGGAGGGAGGCCAAAGGTCTTTGGGGGACTGCTCGAGGGAGTGTCCGTCTGATTGCCTAGCCACTTCACGCGGACCTTCCACGGTCATTGCGAAAGATGATTCCTTGAATTGAACGCTCGGTGGCGTCTGCGCCGTCCTGAAGGGCTTGTGGCATGAGGTGCCCGTATACCTGTTCGGTTGTTCGCACGGAGGCGTGGCCGAGCCGGCGCGAGATTGAGAACAGGGGCATTGCTCCGTCTTGGATGAGCCAGGAGGCGTGGGTGTGTCGCAAGTCGTGGATTCGTGGTGACTTCGTTAATCCGTTGCTCTGGGCGGTATGGACGGCTGGGACCCAGTGATGTTGCCAGAACGGTTTGTGGGCGATGCGTGTGCCTTGTGTGGCGGTGAAAAGTAGATCGCTGCCAGCCCTGCCGTGCATCAGGGGGTGAAGTAGGTTTGCGAGGGTCTTGATACCTATTGTGCGTTTGCCTGCCCCGGTCTTGGTAGGGCCTATGTAATAGCTTGACTGGGCATCGCGTTTCCACGCCTTGTTGATTCTCGCTGTCTGCACATGGGAGGCCAGATCGACATCGGCGACTTGGATGGCGGTTGCTTCGCCAAATCTGGTTCCTGTCATGACGAGGAACTGCACGAAAGTTTTGTAGCGCTCGTCCATGCCGTCGACGAGCAATCGGAATTCTGCTGGGGTGAGGAAATTTGCCTCGTCTTCTGCGCGCTCAAGGGTGGGCAGCTGTATGCCGCGGCATGGGTTGCGGGGTATGTACTGGAGCAGCTCGGCGGTTTTCATGGCCGCTGATAACAGCCCGTGTATGTTGTGGATACTCTTTGGGGCAACGCCCTCCGCGGCGAGGCTCTTGATCCACTGCATAATGTCGCGGTAGCCAAAATCATCGACTGCTATGGGGCCTATGGCGTTTCGGATATGCAGATCGAATATCCGCTGGTAGGTGGCAACGGTCCCGGGGGAAGGCCGTACGAGGAAATCGATGTGTTCCTGGACAACCTCTGCAACAGTAGGAGTCCCGGGCCGGGCCTTAGGTGACTCTGGGGCCGGAGGCCGGCCGTACTTTTGGAGATGCTCAGTCAGACGGTTGGCCTCAATCTCACTCCGCACGGTCAGGCGGCGTTGGCGCCGCGTTCCAAGTTCACGCCAACGCACCGAGTATGCAGTAGACCCATCCCAGCGGATACGTGTGCTGATGCTGACCACGAGGACAGGCTACGCCCGGTTCTCCATGCTTCCAATGCTTCCGCAACCGAAGGAACGTCCTCACACCACCTGCTGTGGCGCTGGCCGCTCCCTCCTGGCTCATCGAGGCAAGATTAGCGTGGCACCAGATGCCGGGAAATCTGCGCGGCAGAATCCCGCAGTTCGATGGTGCCTGCGGCGACACCAACGACAAGCTCGAAGCCCTCGTCTGTAGTGAAGTCGTGCCTGTAGCCGTTGACCCAAAGCAGCAGCACCATGAGCGTCCATGCGGTCCGTTTGTTTCCGTCGATAAGTGGATGGAACCGGGCGACGGATTCAAGCAGCGCGGCTGCCTTCAACGCAAGATCTGGATAAGCTTCTGCGCCCATGACGGTTGTGGCCGGCCTGGCCAGCGCCGAGGCCAACAGGCCAACGTCGCGGATGTGGAAGCCGTACCGGTCAATGACTTGAAGGCCGTCTTCAATGTCCAGGTATGCGGTCACGCATCCTCAAGCCGGGTCAGCAGTTCAGCGTCGTGACTCATGACAAAATCAAGGCCTTCGCTGATTTCACGTCGGCGGGCATGGCGCTGCAGGACCAGCTCTGCGCCCTGGAGCAGGAGTGCGGATTTGGATGTGTGTTCCTCGGCGGCCAACTTCTCCAGCTTCCGATCAAGGTCTTCAGGGACGCGCAGATTCATAGCCATGCCCCAATGGTACCAAAGCGGTACCTTCTGAGAATGTCGTTGGGATTATCGCGTCAAGCGACAGGCGGCGAAAATCCGGTGCCACGCTACCCAGGACCGGCCACCACTGTGCTTCAAGAGGAGGGATGCGGAGGGGCTAGGTGGAGGAGGTGTGCTCGTGCATCAGGTGCAATAATCGCTGCTTTACTTTACATAAGATCTGTTATCGGCGTTTCAATATAGCCGGGGGAGTGCCTGAAAGAGGGCACGGTTTGACTCGTTCGGTGGGCGGCTTCTCGCGTTGCGCGTGACTCCCAAACCGGACGGAATCAGACGGGGCAGGAGGCGTCGGTCGTCAGGTCGAAGGTTCCGTCCGGGAAGACCGTGAGCCTGAAGAAGGCGCGGCTGCCGGGCGCTGGGCCTTTGCTGATCAGACGCACCAGGACGTGGGCCGTCGCGCCTCCGTCGGCATTGTAAACGGTCTGCCGTTCTCCTTGTAGATATACCGGGCGCCTTGCGATCCGATCCCGGTTCCCTTGATGGTGTTCTTACCGATCATTGACCCATCAGGCCTGAACTGGATGACTTCCTGGAAGGTGCCCTCCACGAGCACGACCTCGCCGTTGCAGTCATTGACGGGCTCGTTCACATACCCGCTCTTCCGCACTTCGGCGGGCGCGGCAGCCGCGCCGCCTGCCAAGACTAGCGCCATCGTGGCGGCGACGGGAATCGCGAGTATCCTTTTGCAATGTGCATGTCCATTCCAATCATTCTGGGGCCGGCCGGCCGTCTTGGCACGGGCTGGTCATCGCATCGTATTCGCGGGAACCGGCCCGGCATACGGGGACATCTCCCCTTGTTGGTCCCCTCCCTTGGCTAACGCGTCCTAAGGGGGCTATGCCAGGTCAGTGATGTGGAAGGTGCCGGGCGGCCCGGTTTGGCCTGTCGATGATGGTCTCGGCGGTCGGTGGCGGGAGGGCCGCGAGCGTCCCTCCCCGCTAACAAAGGGTGGTCTCATGAGACTCGTCGGGATACCGGATGTGTTCTCTTGGCCGGCCTGTCATATTCCCTTGGTAAGGTCCGGGCATGGATGAACTCATGACCGAGCACGTGGCGTCCGCTGCAGCCCCGAATCTGGCAGACCGGGCCGGCTACGATACCGGCTTCCTGGGGCCTGCTATCCCGACCCCGGCCCTGCCGGGGGTGGAGACGGTCCTGCTGCCTTTACGCACTTTTCTGTGATGATGCGTCCTGACAAGCGTCTGGCCGCGGTCACTGCGCTGAACATGGACGGCAGCAGAATGATGGACGTGCACCGGGCAGGGATCCGGTGGCGGCTCGACCCGCGCATCCCCGGCGATCAGCAGACCAGGGAACGCGTCTACGCCCGCAACGACATCGACAGGGGCCACCTCGTCCGGCGGGCCTCGGCCGTGTGGGGCGACACCCGGCAGGAAGCCGCCGAGGCGAACGAGGACACCTTCCACTACACGAACGCGGCCCCGCAGGCGGCGAAATTCAACCAGGGCCTCGAGCTGTGGCTCGGGCTGGAAACGTATCTTCAGTACAACGCCGCGGACAACAGTCGCCGCCTCGTGGTGTTCACCGGCCCCGTCTTCGGCAGCACCGACCCGGTCTACCGTGGCGTGGAGACCCCACTCAAGTACTTCAAAATTGCCGCGTTCCTCCATCACGGCGACCTGGCGGCAACGGGCTACGTCGTCGACCAAACGCCCCAACTCGCCGACCTGCCCGACGTCCCCCGGCCCAGGGCGACCGAGGAGGCTCCCCCATTGGGCCCGTTCCGAACCTTCCAGACACCCATCCGGGACATAGCCGCCCTCACCGGCCTGGACCTGGACCAACTCATCACCGTGGACCGGATGCCCATCGCAGCGGCCCTCCCCACCGCCCGGATCGCCACAACCTGGCGGGAACTGCACTCCCCCGTCGACCTGGACCTCGACTTCGACCTCACCAATTAGCTGTGCAGTCAATCCGCCGACCGGCCACCAGCATGCCTATGACGACGTGCTCGCGGCCTGGATTGGTCACGTGAAGGCCTAATACCCTGGTGGCCACGGCGTCTACGAGAACTTCGCTGTCCGTGGTGCCCTGCGGAACTTCGTTGTGAAGACGGCAGCGCCAAAGCACTCGCTCGGCATGCCTAAGCACGCTGTCGGCAAATCATCGAACACCAGTGACAGTCCTGCACTCAGCAACGGCGGCGCAGTAAACGCAATCAGCGAAATGATCAAAAGGACCCTAAGCCGCTTTTGCGACGGGGCTACCAGTGATAGTCGTTGTGCTCAGTCGCGCCCATGCGCTACAACGAGTGGCGTCGTCCGGGGCCCCCGCTCCCCCTTTCTTTCTGTCACAGGGTGGGGGCGAGCAGCCTCCTCCTAGTGACGTCCTTAGTAGGCGAAACTGCGGTCGACTCCATCGAGGATGCGGTCCAGGCCGGGAAGCCAGTCTTCCTCAAGGCGGCTGGGGGGATAAGGGGTGTCGTATCCGGTGATGCGGATGACTGGCGCCAACAGCGAGTGGAAGACCGTTTCCTGGATTCGGGAGGCAATTTCGGCTCCGAGTCCTGCGGTCCGCGATGCCTCATGGGCAACGAGGAGCCGTCCGGTACGTTCTACTGACCGGATTATGGTGGCGTCATCGATCGGAGACAGGGACCGGAGGTCGATAACCTCGATGCTTCGGCCCTCTTCGTAGCATATTTCTGCGACCTTGAGGGCGACAGGCACGAGCGCTCCGTAAGTAACGATAGTTAGGTCGTTCCCCGCGCGGACAATTTCAGCTTTCTCAAGTGCCTGAGGCGTCCTGTTCGGATCCACGTCGCCTTTGAGCCAGTAGTGGCGTTTCGGTTCAAGGAAAATGACAGGATCTTGGCTGCGGACAGCGAGGCCGATCATATCGTAGGCCTGTTGCGGCGAGGACGGGCAAACCACCTTGAGCCCGGCTGTATGAGCAAAGTACGCCTCGGGCGATTCCGAATGATGTTCTATGGCGCCGATGCCCCCGCCAACCGGGATCCTTATCACCACGGGGACAGTGATTGTCCCCTCAGATCGGTGTCGGTATTTTGCCAGCTGGGTAATGATCTGGTTCATGGCGGGAAAAACGAACCCGTCGAACTGGATCTCGCAAACCGGCCGGTATCCTGCCATTGCGAGTCCGATGGCGCCGCCAACAATGCCCGCTTCCCCCAGCGGTGAATCGACCACGCGCTGCGGTCCAAAGGTTTTCTGGAGGCCGTCGGTCACCCTGAAGACTCCACCAAGTTGCCCTATGTCCTCACCGAGGAGCATCACTTTGTCGTCGGATTCCATTGCATGGCGCAAACCGAGGTTAAGTGCGTGCGCGATTGGCATCTTGCTTATCGTCTGGTTCATTCTCCTGCCTCCACGAATTCAATGTGTTCTGCCATCTGCTGTCCGAGTTCGACGGGCAGATCAACGTAGGTATTTCGGAAGGGCGACTCAGGACCTGGGCTGGGCAGGCTACGGCAACCGGTCCGCAGCCGCTCTGCCAGACGACTTTCCTCTTCGGCAATCTGGTTTAGAAGGGCATCGTCGATCTGTCCAGTGGAGTCGAGATAGCGGCGGAACCGGTCAATCGGATCCAGGGCGGCCCACTCATCGTTCTCGGCTCCGGAGCGGTATCGACCGTCATCGTCCGACGTGGTGTGCGGGTTGCGGCGGTAGGTGAGGGCCTCGATCAGTGTGGGTCCATTTCCGCTGCGGGCGTTGTCGAGAGCTTGTCTGGCTGCAGCCAGACAAGCAAAGACGTCGTTACCGTCCACGCGGACACCCCGAAAACCGAAACCTTCTGCACGCTGCGCGACGGAAACCCTGCTTTGGACCGAGTACGGGGCCGAAATTGCCCACTGGTTGTTTTGGCAGAAGAATACAACCGGCAAGTTCTGCGCGGCCGCCCAGACAAAAGCTTCGTTCGTCTCGCCCTCGCTTAGCGCGCCGTCACCGAGGAACACCATCACCGCCCGGTCCCGGTCCGGATCTCCGGTGCCAACGTCGCCGTCCCGGACAATACCCATGGCATAACCAACCGCATGCAGCGTCTGTGCACCGATGACCAGTGTGTAGAGATTGAAGTTATTGGCTGTGGGGTCCCATCCCCCCAAGGTCGTGCCACGGAAGAGTCCCAAGAGATTGACGGGATCCACCCCCCGGCACCAAGCCACGGCATGCTCGCGGTAAGTAGGGAAAACAACGTCACGCGGCTGTAGGGCACGGGCAGCCCCAACCTGCGCTGCCTCCTGACCCAACATGGACGGCCAAAGACCAAGCTCCCCCTGCCGCTGCAGAGCAATCGCTTCGGTATCCACCCTCCGCGCCAGCACCATGTCCCGATACAGGCCAGGACCATCCACCGTCTCGAAATCGAGCTTCAACACCTCATCGGTTTGGATAGATCCGTCCTGGCTTACCAGAAAGATCGGCTCTTCCGTCATGAACTGGTTCCCTTTCCTTTGGGATGGGCTGCCCGGACCATTTGGGCTGGTGCAGCACAACCCACAGAGGCAGAAGGCCGTGCGACTGGCCGAAGCCGTACCGTTGCCGCTGCGCAGCCAGGCGCAATCCGGGCAGCGGTCAGATCTACGACGCCGCCCTGTTCTGTGCTGGGGCCGGTAGTCGAAGCCACAAGCATGGCGCCCTCCTAGAAGTGTTTTTCCGACAGATCGTCGTTGAATGAATCGCTGACCTAACTCTGAAGAGGTGGCCCGTTGTGGTCAACTTGTTCCCTTGCAACTGAGCGATCTGTTCATTAGGAACACAAAGTCGCAGGCGGAGCTGGACTAAACGATTAGCACCGACGCCCTCCACTACGAGCTGCTGAAACGGCGCATCGCCCAAGCCCGCAGAGGGTGCCGCCGAACATGCATCAGAATTTGGTAACTGACGCAGGCCTGTACTGGCGAGACTGTAGAACCTGGAAAAGACAGTTGGGCCTCTTTCAGGGGAAGGCTGCAGCTGTGGTCTCGGCCGCACCCAGTGGATAGAACTTCCGGGCACCTTGCGGAGTGCGCGAGTGGGCGCGCGGAGCTTCGACTACCCGATGGTCCGCTTTTGAACGGACCCGACGAGCAGTGGGCCGTAGCTGTCCGCGCGCTCATGACCCACACGTCCTGGATCTCCACCGGCTCGGTGAACGTCCGACTGATCGCACGGGTTCTGCCACGTGGGTGGCTGGAAAGTGCCTATGTCCAGCGGCTCACCGTCTATGTCTGTGCTGGCATAAATTTCTAGGAGTGGAAGCGTGCGACCTTGGTCATCGCGGTCACGGTTCTTTCCTGGAAACTGGCAGATGCTTCTAGTCGCGGTCCATGAGGAAGCCGAGGCATTCCTGCGGCAAGCCACTCTATAGCCCGTCAGCACCACCCCCGCGCCAATGTTGGAGCACCAACGGCCTCCCCTACGAGCTCTGCGACCATGCGCCATCGATGGGAATGTCCGGCACCCTGCATCACTGCACAAGCTCGGGGGTTCGCTGCACAGTTCGGGAAATTTGGGTCGAACCAGCCGCGGCCAGGGTGAAGAGCTCTTCCGACAAGCCACAGGTAAGGCCAGTGAAATAACCGGCGCAGCCGACCAGTTTCTAGCCCTCGCTACAATAATGGCCAAATTACGCGTAGATCCGGCGGTCTCCTTGACAGCTTGTGTCTTCTAAGTCACAGTTTATCCATGCTAGCGGACTCTCTGGATCCAGAGGACGGATATCGATAGGCGAAGTCCTAATGCAGTTCGCCTATCGAGGCTTGACGACCCGGAAAGGTTTTCTCGTCCAAGGCCCACAGGACACGATGACAAACCGTGCCTGGTCTTCAAAGCAGTCAGTTTTAGTTACCACGAGGGTCGATTTGGAACCGACAAACTCGCCAGAGGCCTGCATTTACGAGATGGAACGGATCTGCAAGCTGCCGCCGACATCACCGCAGGTTTTAGTCGCGCAACCAACCCCAATTAGGAGCTTTTTGAATGAGTGGTCCACTTAGCGGTATGCGTGTCCTCGACATCGCCACCGTATTCGCCGGCCCTTTCGCAGCCGCATTGCTCGGAGACATGGGCGCAACTGTGCTGAAGGTGGAGATGCCTGGGGTAGGCGATCCGTTGCGCGCCCTCGGTCCGTTTCACGGCGACACGTCGCTTACTTGGGCCGCAGCGGCTCGAAACAAGCAAAGCATGACTCTCGATCTGAAATCGTCGGAGGGCCAGGAAATTCTCATTCGCCTTCTCGCGGAGCAGGACATTCTCATCGAGAACTTCCGGCCCGGCACCTTGGACAAGTGGGGCCTCACCATTGATCGGCTGCGGGCGGCGAATCCCAACCTGATCGTTGTCCGAATTTCGGGCTACGGCCAGACTGGTCCCTACGGGAGTAAGGCAGGCTTCGGGACCCCTGCGACGGCATTTAGTGGTTACGCCCACATCAACGGATACCCCGACCGTCCTCCGGTATTGCCGTCAGTGTCTCTGGTGGACTATCTAACCGGCCTGTTCGGCGCGTTAGGTGCCCTGGCGGCCGTTTATCAGCTGAAGGTGTCAGGTGGGCCGGCCGAGGAAGTCGACGCCGCTCTATACGAATCAATCTTCCGGATGCTCGAGGTGGTCGTCGCCGAGTACGACGCGCTCGGCACAGTCCGAGAACGCACCGGCAACGAGCTAGCAGCCTCTTGCCCTGCAGGAATCTATCAGGCAATGGACGGGCACTGGGTCGTCATCACCACCAGTACGGAGCGCACCTTCGCCCGGCTCGCCGAAGCGATGGACCGGCCTGACATGCTCACCGACCCACGCTACTCGACCAACCGGGAACGACTAGCCCGGAGGACCGAGTTGAACGAGCTGGTTACCGCCTGGACCGGCACATACACCCGCGAAGAACTGCAAAAGCGGCTGGACGACTTCTCGGTCCCGCACTCCCTTGTTTACGACGTCGCCGACATCTTCAAGGATGAGCACTATGCAGCCCGCGACATGCTAGTAGAGGTCAGTCATCCCACACTCGGCTCAGTCACATTGCCTGGAGTAGTGCCCAAGTTCAGCGAGAACCCCGGCTCTATTCGGAACGCCGGCCCTCTCATGGGTGAACACACCACATCGGTTCTCACTGGCCTGGGCTACACCGCCGAGCAGATCGCCGACCTCGAACTCAGGGGAGTCGTCTGATGTCAACTGAAGCGACAACCCCACTCGTCTCGAGAAGGGAGCATGACGTGCCGGACGGCCCGATGATTAGGGCGCAGGCAAACGGCCGAATTCTAGAGGTAGTTTTGGATCGGGTCGAACGCGGGAACGCTCTGTCTGCTTCAATGTATCGTGAGCTGACCAAAGTATTAAAAAGTGCGGAGAACGACACCTCCATCGGCGCACTCCTCATTCGCAGTAGTCGCGAAACTTTTTGCATGGGCGGCGACATAGCGGATGATCGCGGTCAGCGTGACCCCGATTACAGCGCTGCGATTCACGACTTTACCGAGCAGTGGCTATCACGGAGCATTCCGACAGTGGCCCTGGTCGACGGCCCGGCTCAAGCGTTCGGGTGTGCCCTCGCTCTTAGTTCAGATCTTGTGTTTTCAACCGAACGGGCCTGGTTCTCACTGCCTGAACTGTCACACGGACTTGTACCCGTCTACGCAGTCGCGGTCTTAAACGCGTCGGGGCATGCCGCGACCGGAGCTCGAATGATGTGGCAGGGCAAACGTTTCTCTGGCAGAGACATTAGTGGCTTCGCCAATAATGTCGTCCTATGCGCCTCGATCCAGGAAGCGGAAGAAGGCATTGCAAATGCTTTCCCCGGATGGCTGGAAGGAAATGTGGAATCCCTAAGGCGAGCAAAGCGATTCGCTAACAATGCGTTTGATGCAAACAGGCACAAGATCTTGTCCGGCGCCCAAGAAGCGCTTCAACAGGCCCTAGCGAACGCTGTCGAAGATCCAGAAAAAGCGCAGTCTTACCTGAAGGCGAACAGCTCGTCTAAATAGCCTCGAGAATTTCAACCAGGAAGCTGTTAGGGCTAATGCACGGAGGCGCTGCGCGCCAACCCCTAAATCCACCACTATGCCCTAACTGTCGCCGGCGGCCCAAGGTGCCGTCACTCCGCAAATGTTTGGAGTGCATCCCTAATGTATGGGCCCTTGAGTGTTGTAATCTAACCATTTCCAAGAAAGATGCATTTGGCACTACTGATAATGACTGTCGCTGGGCGAGGCAAAGCATATTCCTATTGAACAAGCAGTCGCGACAGTGCGACCGGCGCGGGAGCCCTGAGACTTCAGAACAAATTCAAATTTTTAGCCGCCTTGCTCAAGTTGGCCTGGCGCACATGGAAAGGCAGCTTGTAATGAAGCAAACTGTACTCGACAGAGCTCACAAGAAGGCATTTCGCCGGTTGATGCCATTCGCGGCACTGCTCCTTGTTGTAAACCAACTCGACCGCATTAATCTGGCCGTAGCCGGACCCAATGGAATGAATGCCGCGCTTGGGTTGACGGCGGCACAATTCGGCCTTGCATCCGGAATCTTTTTTATCGGATACATGACGCTTGAAGTTCCCAGCAATCTCGCCCTACACCGGTTTGGGGCGCGGCGATGGCTTGCGCGTATCGTCGTAACATGGGGAATTGTGGCGTCGTCCCTGACATTTGTTCCAGATGCAGGTTGGTTGTACGGTCTTCGCGTACTGCTAGGAATAGCCGAGGCTGGATTTGCGCCCGGAATCTTGGTCTACCTAACATACTGGTTTACGCGCGAGATGCGCTCACGCGCTACCGCCATTTTCCTGCTGGGTATTCCTGTCGCGGCCGCCTTCGGCGTTCCATTTATGACCCTGATTGGGGTGCATATGGATGGGTTCTTTGGACTTGACGGTTGGCGTGTGATTCTTCTGATAACAGGTCTGATGGCCGTGGTACTCGGGGTCGTGTGCTGGTTTTACCTGACAGATCGGCCTGCGGATGCCCGGTGGTTGTCAGCCGAGGAACGTCAGGTGCTGACCGAGGCATTGGCCAATGAGACACCGGAAAAAGCGGGTCATCACAGCATTCGCAGCGCCCTACTTAATGGGCAAGTTTGGTTGATCGCAGTTGCGCCATTTCTGGTTCTCTACTCTATGTTCGTCGTGTCGTTCTTTCTGCCGACCCTGCTCAAAGACATCAATGCCCGTGAGTCTCTGGGTCTTAGCAGCGTGGAGTTGGGTCTCCTCTCTGCAATTCCGTGGGCCATTGGCGGGGCGGGCATGCTTATTTTTGCCTTCAGGTCCGACAAGAAGAAGGAAGTAACTAAATACTTTGTTCTAGCGGCCACTATCGGCTCAATAGGGTTCTTTTTCCTGGCCATGTTTGGTTTGGATAACCCATATATTGCTCTTGCCGCGCTAACGGTGGCCATGGTCGGGGTTCTTGGATCCCTTACTACGTTCTGGGTTCTTCCGTCGCGACTCTATACAGGCGCCGCCGCGGCCGGAGTAATAGGCTTGATCAATACCATTGCCAATTTTGGCAGCTTTCTTGGCCCATACTCATTTGGTTTGCTCAGTGACGCCACGGGCGGATACAGGGGCGGTCTAATTGTCATCGCCGTGGCCATGCTGCTTGCGGGACTTCTCATTGCGGTGCGATTCCGCGACCTTGGGAGAGCCCCGAATGCCGAACGCGTCGGCAGCGTCTACAGGCTAACCGACGATGTTCCGGAACTCGTGGCCAATCAAGCAACATACCCGATAACGGCGAAGGCGGCGCCTCGACAGTTTCCGCAAGAGGATGACTAATGACACTGCCTAAGTTTGTCGTGGTGCGTGAAGTAGGCGCGCGGGAAGGTATGCAGATCGAGAAGGGTCCCATCCCGACTGCGGAGAAGATACGTCTGGTGAACCTTCTGTCCGAGTGCAACTTCCCGGAGATCGAAGTTACCTCGTTCGTCTCGCCGAAGTGGGTGCCGCAAATGGCGGACGCCGAGCAGGTCGCAACAGGGTTCACCCGGAAGCCGGGGACTGATTACACCTGTGTTTACCTGAACAAGCGGGGCCTGGAACGCGCACTCGCCGTTGGCACCCTGGACGTCAGGGCCGCGGTGATTGTCTCGGCCAGCGAGGAGTTTTCCCACAAGAACATGGGACGGTCCACCGAGCAGGTGCTTGCCGGCATCCCGGAGTCTCTCGCTGTTGCCCGGGAGGCGAACGTCCCTGTGGCCTACCTGTCGGTCGCGGCGGCCTTCGGCTGTAACTATGCAGGAGACATCGAACTGGATGCTGTAATCGATCGCTTTGCGCGTGCGCTTGCAGTAGCAGCGGATGCAGGTGTCCATATCCCCACTTTGCTTTTGGCGGACACCATGGGCTGGGCCAACCCCGAACAGATTCGCCGCACCGTCGGTGAAGTCCGGGAGCGGTGGCCGGAACACAACATCCGGATGCACCTGCACGATACCCGTGGTATGGGTATCGCCAACGCCTACGCGGCGATGCAGCTGGGAGCACGTGAGTTCGATGCTTCGGTCGCAGGGTTGGGCGGATGCCCATTCGGTGGGGACCACGGCGCCGCCGGGAACATCGCCACCGAAGAGTTCGTGCACATGTGCCACGAAATGGGAATCAACACCGGGGTCGACCTTGACCGCCTTATCGACGTCGCTCTCCAAACCGAGAACATTGTTGGACATTCCCTTCCCGGAAAAATAATGCGCGGACGCGCACTCCACACATATCGCGCTCCCTTCCGGAGTCCTCGAAATCCAGTGGCGCGGCGTTGACGGCCCTACGCTCCAGGTACTGCAGGGAGTATCGCAACGAAGGACCTAGTCCGCCTACTCGAGCTGCTGGGTATCGACACCGGCCTCGATCTTGAGTCTTTGAATATCACACGCGGTCCAATACGCAGTGCGGTAGGTCACCGGCTCGAGTCCTCGGTACAGCACGCTGAACCCGCGTGCCTCCTTTACCAGCCCCCGCCCCGCAGCTATTTGCTGACGAAAGAAAATGACGTCTCCCACGTCCAGACCTCTCAGCAAGAAGCCGATCTCTCGACCAACCAGCATGCCGTTAGCCCCGAAGCAGGGTGCTCGGCCCGGTCTTTCCGAGGAAGGACCACAATCATAGAAAGAATCTCAATGAAGAAGATTTCGTTTGCAGCACTATGCCTGTTCGTCGGTCTCGCAGCTACAGGCTGCGGCGGCGGCAACGCCCCGACTGCGAGCAGTGAAGAAAAATATCCCGACGGTCCCGTCAACATGACGGTGGGCGGGGCACCTGGCAGCGGCTTCGATCTAACGCTGCGAACGCTTTCAGAGGCCCTTGGGAAAAATGGGATTGTAGATGTCCCCACCCCTATCGATAACCGGCCTGGGGCTGACGGCGGACTCTGGCTCTCCCAAATGATCGATAAGTACTCTGGCACTGACGACCACCTTTCCGTCACATCGCTGGTAATGATGACGAATCATGCTCATGGCCTGTCGAAAAACAACTACGACGATGTCACCATGATCGCGCAGCTGATGACCGAAAAGTATGCCGTTGTCGCAAACACGGACTCGGTCTACAGTGATCTTCCGTCGGTCCTCAAGGCCGTCGTTTCCAACCCGGGGTCGGTACCCGTTGGCGCTGCATCCGATGATCAGATGCCCTTCGCGTTGCTGGTTGAAGCTGCGGGCGGTGACGCCTCCAAAATCAACTTTGTGGCCTACGAGGGTGGCGGGGAGCAATCTACCGCTCTGCTTTCCGGAGACATAGACGTCGCTATCGCTGGCAGCAGCGAGTTGCTTCCCCTCATCACATCTGGGGATCTCAAAGCTCTGGCTGTAGTGGGCAAGGAGCGTTACGAAAAGTTGAGCGATGTTCCGACTACAACTGAGCTGGGCTATGACGTCACGATCGCCAACTGGCGCGGGATTTACGGCCCCCCCAACATGCCTGATTACGCCGTCAAGTACTGGCAGAACGCGATTAAGGAAGCGCTCGAGACCAAGGAATGGCGTGATGCCGCTGAGAAGAACCAGTGGGTAACGAGCTACCGGACCGGTGAGGATCTCGATACGTTTCTGAAGGAAACGAACCAGCAGGTGATCGATGCATTCACGAAGATTAAGAAGGGGTGACCACACCAATGTCGGCTGAAAAGACCACCATTTCATCCCGCGGGCGCTCCGACTTGCTGTGTGGACTCGGCGTGATTGTTGCGGGCTCGCTTCTACTTGTCAGCGCGCTCGGCATAGACACTACTGTTGGGACAAAAGCGGGAATTGGTCCTGGGACGGTGCCTGTTGCCCTAGCGACCTTGCTTGTGGCCGGCGGTGCCGCGCTTCTCTTCACTGGTTTTCGGACGGGGCGGGCATCTCACACCAGGACGCAGACATCTTCGCAAGCGGAAAGCGACGTAGAAGCGCTTTTGAAGGAGTCCGAACCACCCGTCCCGCTCAAGAAACTCCTTGTCATGGTCCTCCTCTTTGTCGGCTATGCTGTCGCCTTTATCCCTCTCGGCTACGTGCTGTCGACGGCAGTTTTTCTCGGGATCGTGGTTACCGTCATCGACCCGGCTAAATGGAAGCGGAACGTGCTGTTCGCAATAGGCTTCTCAGCCATTGTTTATCTGGGCTTCACCCAACTCCTCCGCGTACCGCTTCCTGTGGGCGTGCTCGGGCTACCGGTAGGAGGCTGAGTGGACGCGTTCGGTTCTCTCCTAGCTGGCCTCGGGTCTGCAGTAACCCCGACCAATCTAATGTTCGTTTTCCTGGGCGTTCTAATCGGTACAATCGTAGGAGTGCTCCCTGGACTCGGCCCAATCACGGCCATTGCACTTTTGATTCCGCTTACCTTCGGTCTCGAACCCACTAGCGGCCTGATTCTGCTGTCAGGTGTTTACTACGGCGCGATGTACGGCGGATCAATTACCTCCATACTCATACGAACACCTGGCGAGGTGGCATCAGCTGTCACAGCGCTCGACGGCCATCAGATGGCCAAGAAGGGACACGCTGGGCCCGCCCTGGCCACCGCCGCCGTCGGTTCGTTCATTGGGGGCACATTAGCCGTCATCGGTCTAGTTTTTCTGTCTCCGGCTCTGGTCACCTTAGCCACAACCTTCGGAGCCGCTGAATACACCGTTTTGCTCGTCGGAGCGCTTGCGCTCACGGCATCTTTGATGAGTGGCTCGAAGCTGAAGGCCGGCATCTCCGTGCTCATCGGAATGTCATTCGGCGTGGTCGGACTCGATCCGCAAAACGCAGTGGAACGTTGGACCGGAGGGGCGATCGAGCTTTCCGACGGCATCGATATCGCTCTAGTCGCCATGGCCCTTTTCGCCGTGCCAGAGGCGCTTCGTCACCTCGCAGTCGGTGACCGGAAGCCCTCGTCTACGACGCATGTCAAACGGGCTTGGATGAATAAGGAAGACCTTCGCCTATCAGTAGGACCATATGCGCGAGGATCCGTAGTTGGGTTCTTGGCCGGAGTGATACCTGGCCTCGGACCGACACTTGGTTCGTTTGCCTCCTACTCACTGGAAAAAAGTGTTGCCCGCGGCGAGCGGAAGAAACTTTTTGGCAAGGGAGCAATTGAAGGTGTCGCCGGACCTGAGACCGCAAATAACGCTGCAGTCGGCGGTGCCATGGTTCCCATGCTGGCTCTAGCGATACCAGGGTCGGCGACAACGGCGCTTCTTCTATTCGTTTATCAGATGTATGGGTTGCAGCCGGGACCTCAACTTTTCGTGAACGATGGTCCACTCGTTTGGACGATCGTCGCGTCGATGCTGATAGGTAACGCCATGCTGCTGGCGTTGAATATGCCGATGGTTCGCGTTTTTGTGCCAATGCTAAAAGCACCACCGCCGCTGCTCTACGGCGGAGTGCTGGCATTTGTGATGTTAGGGGCGTATGCCCTGACATTCAGCTTCTATTCACTGTTGCTGCTTATCGCCATAGGTTTGCTCGGCTACGTAATGCAGGAGAACGATTTCCCGCTTACGCCGGCAATCCTGGCTGCCGTGTTACTCCCCATGCTTGAGTTGAATCTCCGTAGATCCCTACTCGTATCAGACGGCGACTGGACAACGTTCATTAGTCGGCCATTGTCGCTCATCTTGATCATCGTCATCGCGCTCGGCACGATTGTACCGGTCATCCTCAAGAAAATACGCTCGAAATATCAAACCGCTGCAGCGGAACCGCCCAAAATAAACGCGTTGGGTTAAGGGGCGTCGACTTCGCTTCTAGTTGGACTCAGCCAGTAGTGCGGGCAGGATGCGAGTCGAAAAGCTCCGATCGGCAGGATCACTTGAGCCGTAGGCGCGGCAGTGGTTCAGCCAGCGGTTGGCATAGGTCCGGGAGATCTCCATTTCCTTGGCCACGTGCGCCACGGACCGGCCGGACAGGTCACCCTCGATAAGTGATCCGCCTAGCAGCTTCGGTCAGGCGGCCCACGGAGGGACCCAGGAAGACCTCTTAGATTCAGTTGGCAGGTAGCCACCATCCTAAGAGGTCTTCCCCTATTGGCGATGTTACCCACGTCTTGGCGCAAAAGATCCGATACATAAGTGCTCCACGTTAAGCGGGCAAGGATGATCCGACCAAGGCGGGGTTGTCTTGCAGGGCACTTTCGTGTTGGTTCGGGGCTTCGTCCGGTCTGGCGCGCGTCGTAATCGACTGGGCTGTCAGACTCTCACGAAAATAGGCCAGCCACGGGCGATGAACACTCACTTTAGTGCGGTGCTTCATCCGGCGCAGCTGGCGGTCTGGTCACCCCGGTTGTTGGGTGCTGTTCGAGGACGACGGTGTAGCCCAATGCTTGTATCTGATTGATGGCGCATGCCCGTGCTTCGGCCGGCTGGATGATCGGGTCGAGGTCCCTGTAGAGCTCGCCGGTGGTGAGCATGTTTCAGATAACGATGAGGATCGAGTGTTCAACGGCGACGGGGGCCGTCGTGGTCCGCCACGTGCGGCAAGTCTTCGGTGCTTGACCGAAATACGTTTTGTTCGATCTGCACCTGGCCAGTACGACTATGCCGAGGCTCCTTTGAGCTATTTACTGGCTAGCAGCGATCGCCTCCCCTACGAGTAGCTGAAACGGTCCACGCCAAGCCCGAGCTTGCACCATGGGTTGATCGCACATTTCCCTGGTCAGCTCGAGAAGCGGAGTCGGGCCCAGCGTCGACCGGGCCTGTCCAAGCTAAACACCTGGCGGCTATGCAGCATCGGTCGAAAGATCCGGCACCGTCATACATCCTTTGCACAGCTCGGGGGCTCGCTTCCCAGGTCGCGAAATTCGGGGACATGCCACTTGTCCAGGTAAGTAACAGCTTAAATACACAGTTCTGCCACCGGTCAGGCCGGTAAACTGCGACTGCAGCCGAGGAGCCCTACATTTGTTGTAGTTTCACGAACCGTGAAGCCCCACTTTGCGGGGTTCTTGACAGCCACTGTCTTCTGAGTCACAGTTTATTTATGCTGTCCGGTGTTCTGGATCCAGAGAGCGAAATCTATGTAAGTGAGGTCCTAATGCAGTTCGCCCTTCGAGACTTGACGATCGGAGAGGTTCTCTCGACCCAAGCCACTCGACACCGTGACAAACCGTGCCTGGTCTTCGAAACAGTCAGTTTCAGTTATCAGGAGTTAGAGCTGGAAACCAACAGATTCGCTAATGGTCTGGGTTCAGCTGGAGTTGATTTCGGCGATCACGTAGCGGTTATGTTGGGTAACGGTCCAGAGATTTTGCTCTCAATTTTTGCTTTAGGAAAACTAGGCGCCGTAGCTGTCCCGCTGAACACATCGGCGAGAGGCAAGGGACTGGCCTACAATCTTGATCACGCTGATGCCACCACGCTGATCGCTGACGCACAGTTCCTTCCGCATATCGGGGCGATCATCCATTCAACCTCCTCTTTGAAGCGCTTGATCATCGTCGGCGAACCGCCCTCTGACACCGATCTGCCGGCTGGTCTTATCGTCGTGAAGTTCAACGATCTGAGGTCGAGCAATACACTTGCGCCCAAAACTGAAGTGAAATACAACGATCAAGCCTTCCTTATGTACACCTCGGGGACGACCGGTCCGTCGAAGGCCGTCATGTACACACACGCGTACGCCCTTACTTGGGCGGGGGGGTTTGCCGATGCACAGGGCTACCGCAGCGACGACATCATGTACGTCTCGATGCCTCTATTTCACGGAAACGGTTTGCATGCGGCCACGTATGCGTGCCTACTGGTCGGAGCAACAGTAGTCATAAAGCCACGGTTTTCTGCGTCCAAATTCTGGCGGGACATCTACTACCACGGCGCTACTCTAACTAACCTCTTAGGTTCGATGGGTGACATTCTGTGGAATCTCGACGCGTCAGAATATGAGCGCAAGAATCCGCTTCGCCAAATCATGGCGGGCCCCATACCAGACCGTGGTCGACAAATGGAAGAACGCTGGAAGGTCCGGTTAGTCTCATCGTATGGACTGACTGATTTCGGCGTTTCCCATGTTTCGACCGTCAACGATCCCCCAAGCAAGTTTGGATCTTGCGGATTGGTATCCCCTCATTTCGAAGTACGGATCGTTGATGATAACGACTTCGAGGTACCTGACGGGCAGATCGGCGAGATCGTATTGCGTACAAAGACCCCCTGGCACAGTTCCTCCGGCTACTACAAAATGCCAGCCGAAACAGCTGCCAGTCTACGGAATCAATGGTTCCATACGGGGGATCTCGGAGTTCAAGATGCGGACGGATTCTTGTACTTTAAGGATCGAAAGAAAGATGCGATTCGCAGGCGGGGCGAGAACATATCAGCCTTCGAGGTCGAGCAGGTACTGATGGATTACGAAGGGATTGCAGAGGTCTGCGCCTATGCGGTAGCCATCGATGGAGACGAAGAAGTCGGAGTTTCAGTACTTATTACCCCAGGTCACAACTTTGTTCCGGCCGACTTAGTCAAGTGGTGTGAGGGGCGGATGTCGTACTTTATGGTGCCGCGCTTTATTGACATTTGCCAAAATTTTCCCAGAACTGAAAGCGGGAAGATTCAAAAGCATTCGCTTCGCAAGGATGCACAGGCGAACGTCAAGCAGTTGTGGGACCGGGTGTCGGAAGGCGTCGAGGTTAGTCGGTTATGATGCAGCTCGAAAAGATCGTGGGGGGATTTCACTTACTGGAAGGGCCGGTTTGGGATGCGAATTCCGGTTTGATCTTCGCCGACGCGGAGGGAGGCGGGGTGTTTTGTCTCAATGAGACCGAACCTGGCCCCATTACTATCGTGCAACACCGACGAGGCATTGGTGGGTTGGTGCGTCATCAGAAGGGCGGACTTATCGTATCCGGTCGTAATGTTGCCTACAAGGGGCGCGATATCTCGTCGACGGTGGTTTTGCTAGAAAACACCCCGGATATAAGTGGAATGGTCGGGTTCAGCGATATGTGTGCCGATGCATCCGGCCGCGTGTTGGCCGGCATGTTAGGGTCACGGCCGACACAGGAGAACCATCTCTCCGATCATGGCAGCCTCTGGCTCATCGACCTGGACGGATCCGCCCGATGCCTGATACCGTCCCCCAAGATTCGGCATACCAACGGTTTGGCGTTCTCACCAGACGACACCAGCCTTTACTATGCAGATTCTGGGCAGCGGGCTGTATTCGTATATGACTACGACGAAGATTGTGGCCGCGTCGGCGAACCACGTCTATTCGCGACCATGGACGCTGGCATCCCTGATGGCCTAGCGGTCGCGGCTGATGGAAGTGTCTGGATAGCAAACGCGTTCGCATCTCGTGTGCTTGTTTTCGGCCCTGACGGAAGTCTGCAGCGCACCATCAACGTGCCTCAGGAAATTGTCACCAACGTTTGTTTCGGGGGTACTGCAATGGACGAGGTATTCATCACCACGGGGTCTTTAGACCCGACTGAGCGTGTCGGTGCTGTGTATCACCTGACTAACGACGTCCCTGGACTCCAAACCCACCAAGCAAAGTGCCCGGTGCTGATAGGAGCGACGCCCCCAGCGGTGTCCGCGAAGGAGGCTACTAATGGCACTGCCTAAGTTTGTCGTGGTGCGTGAAGTAGGCGCGCGGGAAGGTATGCAGATCGAGAAGGGTCCCATCCCGACTGCGGAGAAGATACGTCTGGTGAACCTTCTGTCCGAGTGCAACTTCCCGGAGATCGAAGTTACCTCGTTCGTCTCGCCGAAGTGGGTGCCGCAAATGGCGGACGCCGAGCAGGTCGCAACAGGGTTCACCCGGAAGCCGGGGACTGATTACACCTGTGTTTACCTGAACAAGCGGGGCCTGGAACGCGCACTCGCCGTTGGCACCCTGGACGTCAGGGCCGCGGTGATTGTCTCGGCCAGCGAGGAGTTTTCCCACAAGAACATGGGACGGTCCACCGAGCAGGTGCTTGCCGGCATCCCGGAGTCTCTCGCTGTTGCCCGGGAGGCGAACGTCCCTGTGGCCTACCTGTCGGTCGCGGCGGCCTTCGGCTGTAACTATGCAGGAGACATCGAACTGGATGCTGTAATCGATCGCTTTGCGCGTGCGCTTGCAGTAGCAGCGGATGCAGGTGTCCATATCCCCACTTTGCTTTTGGCGGACACCATGGGCTGGGCCAACCCCGAACAGATTCGCCGCACCGTCGGTGAAGTCCGGGAGCGGTGGCCGGAACACAACATCCGGATGCACCTGCACGATACCCGTGGTATGGGTATCGCCAACGCCTACGCGGCGATGCAGCTGGGAGCACGTGAGTTCGATGCTTCGGTCGCAGGGTTGGGCGGATGCCCATTCGGTGGGGACCACGGCGCCGCCGGGAACATCGCCACCGAAGAGTTCGTGCACATGTGCCACGAAATGGGAATCAACACCGGGGTCGACCTTGACCGCCTTATCGACGTCGCTCTCCAAACCGAGAACATTGTTGGACATTCCCTTCCCGGAAAAATAATGCGCGGACGCGCACTCCACACCTACCGCTGATCTTGTCAACAATTCAAACTTCCAGTAAACGACTTTCCAATAATGTAAAACGTTTATTAATACGGTCAGGAACAGACATGACGCAATACAATCTACCTATTTCAGACGCAAAGTCGAATTCGGGACCGGACGCGCCAGTGCGCGGCCAGGTCAACCGCCGAAGAACAGTGGTGTCAAGTGCGCTGGGCACTACAATAGAATGGTACGACTTCCTCCTGTATGGCTTCTTGGCGCCCGTCGTGTTCAATCAACTCTTCTTCCCGACGTTTGACCCAATAGTCGGTACAATTATCGTATTCTCAACGTTGGCTGTGGGGTATGGTGCACGACCCATTGGGGGTATCGTATTCGGCCACTTTGGCGACAAAATTGGTCGGAAGAAGATATTCATGGTGACTCTTCTGTTGATGGGCGCTTCTACAGTGGGAATTGGCTTGTTGCCTACGTATGAAACAATAGGCATATGGGCGCCCATACTCCTGGTCGCGCTTCGTTTTTGTCAGGGAATTGGCGTAGGCGGTGAAACGGGAGCCGGTACACTTTTAACCCTCGAAACCGCCCCGGATAATCGGCGTGGCCTGTATGGGTCAATCGTGATGGCAACCGCTAGCGTTGGCGTGATACTTTCTGTTGGTTCCGTCGCATTGCTGAGTTTGATGCCGCGGGAAGACCTACTTTCCTGGGGATGGCGTATCCCGTTTCTGGGCAGCATTATCCTGGTTGTAATAGGGGCTTACATCCGGCGCCGAATCACTGAATCACCGGCCTTCGAGAAGAAGCAAAAGATTGTAAAAGTTCCTGCCCTTGAGGTCTTTCGTACTGCATGGAGACCTACTCTTGCCGGCATCGCCTTGGCAATGGTTGCTTCCACTCTCTACCACCTCGTTGCGACTTTTGCGCTGTCGATTGGGCCTCGGAACTACGGTCTGTCCGTGACCGGACTTACCGTCGCCACCATGATTGCTGGGGTTGTTTCGCTGATCACTATTCCCCTCAGTGGTCGCCTGTCCGACTCGCACGGACGGAAACGCAACTACTACATCGGTATTCCGCTCGCAATGGTAACGGTCACGGTCTACTTCCTGTACTTACTGCCGTCGCAGAATGTTGTGCTTGTCGCATGCGGAATGGTTGTAGCTATAGGTGTTGCGCAAGCCCTGATGTATGGTGTCGAAGGCGCACTCATCTCCGAGAACTATCCGACGGCAGTTCGGTTTTCCGGGTTTTCAATCGCAAAACAAATTGGAACATTGTTGGGCGCAGGATTCTCGCCTCTGATTGCATCGAGTTTGGCCGCGGCGTTTGCTAACAATCCCTGGGCATACATCATCTTTTTTGGAGTAGAGGCTGTAATCGCCCTAGTCGCACTTACCCTTATGAAAGAAACCTACCGCGCTCCCCTGCAGCCGGCAATTCCTCGGTAAGCGGGCCCAGGTGCAGCTCAAATTTCTTGTCCCATCGAATGACAGCTTGGGCATCCTCACCGGCGGCGGCAGGCATAGTTAGGGCTGCCAAGTCCAAGGCCTGCTGAACATGCCTCCACGAGGCAGGAATCGAGGCCGCAGCCGCTCTCTGCGCGCCCGGTCAGATCACGGCCGCAACGTAGCGTCACAGATCCGACGGGTGGACTAGGCCGTGCTCAGGACCTAGGCTGTATCGGCTCCTCATAATTCGTGGGGAATTGAGTTCGTCGCATTGAGTACGGCTCTCTACTATTGAGTCGTGGACCGGTTGGTCTGGCTTCTTGATGGGCGTGGCGGTCTCGGCTTGCTAGACGCAGGATGGTCTGGTGAGGCGGGTCTGACTCTCGGCTCTTCCGACATCACCCCCCCGTGGTGATTGTCCTGACCACGACGTCTCGGCCGACCTGGCTCGCTTTCGAAGTGCAGCCCGGCAGGCTAGCGGTCGGGCAGCGGCGGACCCACGTGGTGGCCACCGCCGAGGCCGGCTGTCCGTCCTGCGGCGTGATCAACGGTCGTGTTCATTCCCGCCGACTCCAACGCCTGCGTGACATCCCTGTTGCGGGGCCGTTCGAAGCGCAGTGGTCCAAGCGTGGATTCTTCTGCGTTGAGTACTTGTGCCCGCGCCGGGCACGGTCCACCCGCCGGCTCCGCGATGCCCTCGTGACCGCTGTGATCAGGTCCGGCAGGGCCGCCGCGGAGGCTGCCTCCTCGTTCGGTGTCTCCTGGTGGCTCGTGCAGCGGGCACTGGACTTCGCGGTGCTGACGCTGCCCGATGTCGATGCCCTGGCACCGGGGATGCTCGGCCTTGATGAACACCGCTACCGGTCCGTGCGGTTCTTCCGCGACCCGGCCACCAGGGCGTGGAAACGGTACGAACCATGAATGACAAACCATTATGAATCTGGACACCGGCCAGGTTCTCGGGATTGTGGACGGCCGCGACAGCGAAGGCATCGGGAACTGGCTCTTCGCCCGCTCACTGGAAGATCCTTCGCGGCGTTCCGCAAGGCCCTGCGGATGTGGCTGCCGCGCGCCGCAGTCTCGGTCGACGTGTTCCACTGGGTCAAGCTCGGCAACGATATGCTCACCGAGGTCCGATGCGGCTCACCAGCCAGGTCCATGGCCGGCGGGGACGCTCTATAAACCCGGTCTGGGCAAATCGGCGATTGCTCCTCCGGGCCGGGGACTCGCTTTCGGTCCGGGCACGCGACAGACTGGCCGCGGTGTTCGCCAGTGAGGACGCCACGGGGAAGCTGCAGGCAGCCTGGCTGGTCAAGGAACAGCTTCGGACGCTGCTGGCCACGGGGTCTCTGGCCGACGCGGCCGCTGAAAAGGACCGCATGCACACCCTGGTTCAGCAGGTCGCGCAACCGGAGACGAACCGGCTATGGCGCACGGTCTGTCGGTGGCGGAAAGAGATCAAGCGGATGAAAGCGTCTACGAGTTGGGCAGGAAGCCTGCTCCTCGGCCGCGCACGGCGTGGAATCTGCGGCTTCGATTCAAGGAACGACAGCCGGTCACAAGCGGTCTCTTCGCAGTACCAGCGGTACCTCGACCACAGCAGGTCCACCGGCCCCGCCACAGGAACAAAGCGGAGTCGCTGAAGGCGGCGCTCTTTCCGGCGGGAATCGATGACCCCACAGCCTGGACAGCCTGGCGGCTGGTCGGCTTCAATGATGACCTGCCGGCGGCCGGCAGCGATGGTTACTCCGTCCAGAATAAGTATGTGCGCCGACCAGATTGCAATTCTTAGGGCCAGGAAATCGCGCCTGACTGGCGGCACCACGGATGCTGAGCACCGAACTCAGCCGCGCCGCGCCAAAACTGCGTAGATTTGCTGCCAGCTGGATTACAAGGCGGTGGGCCGCCAAGCCGGACAGCCTTGAGCAATCCACCTCCGTGACCGGGATCTGTCTACAAATCAATCACGTCCTTGAAACTCGGCAGCCAACTGTTCAAATCGCTGTCCTACGACAACTTGGTAATACCGCGTGCGCGATCCCATGTCCCCGGACGGCCTACTGAAGCTGATCATCGTCGGCATCCTCGTGGGCTTAGTGGCCTTGACGTCGGTTTTGGCATTGCCACCTTTCAAGCCAACGCCGGGTTCAAGACCCTTCGTCTACCGAGACGGCATAGTGATCGCATTTGCGAACAATAAAACCGATGTTGAAACCAACGATTCATGGTTCTTGATCAATGCAAATTCTCAGCCTCTGTGTTTCTGTGATATCGGGCTGGCATGTCTTGCTGCGGCAAGGTTCGGCATCCAGGGTTGCGGCTGGCGGACACGAAGCTTCCTTGTGCTGGTCCATTCTT
This sequence comes from Arthrobacter sp. TmtSoilC79, assembly GCF_059739405.1. Classification (NCBI taxonomy): domain Bacteria; kingdom Bacillati; phylum Actinomycetota; class Actinomycetes; order Micrococcales; family Micrococcaceae; genus Arthrobacter; species Arthrobacter sp. TmtSoilC79. The sequence continues at coordinate 41,059 of NZ_AP046052.1, forward strand.
CATTAGCGGTCCCGTGGCGTCTATCAAACGCCGGTAGCGACACCCAGTGATCCTTGGCGAGGGCGGCTACAGTCATGAGGACCGACTGGTCAGTCCCCGGTAAGGGAACTTGGAGGAAAGGCCTTAGTGGCCCTTCGTGAAGATTTCCATACCCGGGCCGGTGCCGGTGCCAGTGAAGAAGAAGAGTGCGAGGATCCCTGCCCACAGGACCCCGAACACGACTGAGAAGGGAATCATGCGGGCCAGGATCGAGCCAATCCCTGCTTTGGGTTCGTACACGCGCAGGAAGCCGAGTATGACCACCAGGAATGGGTTGAGCGGCGTCAGGACGACCACTGCAGAGTCGGCAAGGCGGTACGCGGCCTGGATGAAGCCCGGCTCGTAGCCGAGCAGCGCGAACATCGGTACGAACACCGAGGCGATGAGCGTCCACAGGGCTGAGCCCGAGACGATGAACATAATGAGGATCGAAGCGACGACGACGAACGCAAGGATCGCGGGGAAGCCTGTGAAGTGCGCTGCTTCGAGCGCCTCGGCGCCGTTCACGGCGAGCCAAGACGTGAGCCCGCTCCACGTGAACAGCGCGAGGAACTGGGCGAGCATGAAGGCGATTACGATGAACGGGGCGGTTTCCTTGACCGACTCGACCATGAGCGCCACTACTGAGGCTGCTCCCTTGATCATTTTGAGTCGGAAGCCGTAGACGATGCCGGGGAACAGCAGCACCGCGAAGACGATGACCATGACCGAACTCAGCAACGGTGACTTTGGCAGGAACTGGCCGTCTGCGTTGCGCAGCGGAGCGCCGGCCGGGAGGGCGAGTGCCAGTACACAGGCGACAACCACTAGGAGGGCCGCGCCGGCCCAGCGCAGGGCGCTCTTCTCTGCATCGGTCACCGATCCTGCGACGTCGTCTGCATCGTCCATGCCGGGTGAGCCTGGCACGCCCACGCCTGCGCGGTTGAGCTGCGGCTCGAGGATCCTATCCACGATCAGACCGCCCGCAACCGTGAGGACTACAGCCAGAACCCAGTTGACGTAAAGGTTCGAGACCACAGTAACGGGCAGAACGTGGGCTGCGACCGGTGCCGCGGCGGCGTTGGTGATCCCGGAGAGCAGTGCGTCCGTCGAAGTGACGAACGGGGTTGAGGCGAACGCCGCGACGCCGATCGCGTAGGAGCCGAGCAGGCCGGCCGCTGGGTTTCGACCTGCTGCCTTGAATACGAGAGCGCAGATTGGAGGAATCACGAGGAGCGAAGCATCAGACATGATGTGACCACTCAGCGCGACGAGCGCTATCGCGTACGGGAGGGACCATCGCGGGACGCGACTGAGGCTGATTTTGACGAGGGCCGTGAGCATGCCGGTGCGGTGGGCGACGCCAACGGCGAGCATGAGCACCACCACGACTCCGAGTGGCGGGAATCCGATGAAGTTTTTGACCGCCTCGGTCATGATCCAGCTGATGCCATCGCTGGTAAAGAGGCCCCTGACTGGTACCGGATCCTTCACCCCCGGCACCTGGGTCGAGATACTGAACCACGAGACGACTGTGGAGACCACGCCGAGGCCGAGGAACAGGTACAGGAAAAGCGCGAACGGATGGGGGAGTCGATTGCCTGCCCGCTCTACCCCGTCCAGGATCCGTTGGGTGAGTGTGATTCCCTTGCCCGGCTTGAGTTGCCGGGTCAGGTTTGGTGCGCTCATGAGAGGGCTCCCTTCAGGTTCAGTGTTGCGGCGTCGGTGCCTCGGTGGGGATCGAGGAGGTTCTTGGCGACACGGCCTTTGGCCACGACGAGCTTGATGTGAGTCGGGTCAGCGAGCCTATGGATCTCCGCGAGCGGGTCTACGTCAGTCAGCACGAGGTCGGCGTCCTTGCCCACCTCAATCGTTCCGGTGTGGCCGTCGATCTGGAGCAACTCGGCGGCGTTGCGCGTGCCGGCAAGGATCGCGTCCATGGGCTTCATTCCGAACTCAACGAGGAGGCCGAGCTCGCGCAGGTTATTGCCGTGGACGGACACGCCGGCGTCAGTGCCGAGCGCCACTCTGACGCCCGCCGCGATCGCGGCGGGCACTCGCTCGCGGACAGACTCCTGCAGGCGCAGCTTCTTGGCGACGGCGTACGGCGGCGCCTTCGCCGGGTCTGGAGGGGCCGTGGTGGTCGAGAGGGTTGGGACCATGAAAGCGCGCTGATCCAACATGAGTTGAATGGCCTCGTCGTCGATTTCGTAGGCATGCTCGATGCTGCGCACACCAGCCCTGAGCGCATTCGTGATGCTGCGCGCGCTCTGAGCATGGGCAGCGACAGGTATGTTGTGGGCCGCAGCCTCGTCCACGACAGCGCGCATCTCCGAGACGTTGAGACCGTCATGCCACGGTGTGGCGCGCGGGGACCATACGCCGCCGCTCGCCATGACTTTGATGACCTTTGCCCCAAAGCGCATGACCTCGCGAGTCTTGGCAAGGGCGGCGTCTACACCGTCGCACAGGAATCCGATGTCGCCGTTCGGGGACACCGCCCGACCGACGTTGAAGCCGCAGCATGTGCGAAAGTCGCCGTGGCCGCCCGTAGGGCTCAGGGCGCGGTAGGCAAAGACGACTTCGGGGCCCTCAATGAGGCCCTCGTTGATCGCCATCTCCGTGGCCATGTCGAGCCCACCCAGATCACGGGCCGACGTGACGCCAGCATCGAGCGTGGCTTTGAGGAGCGGGATGGCCTGGTAGTAGCCGTAGCGCTCGGGCAGGTCCATCAGTTGGGCGCTTCCGAGGAGGCCGGGCTTCAATGTCAGGTGCACGTGGGAATCGATGAAACCGGGCAGAAGATGCCTGCCTGCCGCGTCGACGACGACGTCGTCGGGCCCTACCTCTGGGGCTTGGGCATCAGGGCCGAGCCAGCTGATTGTGCGGCCGTCGACAACGAGGGTGTGGTGGGGCCGCGGTGCCCTGCCCGTCCCATCAATGACTGTGGCGTTGGTGATCACCATAGTGTGCATGGTTGTCAAAGAGTCCTCCATGTTGTTTGCTCCAGAGGTGCGCCAATATCGTGCGCGTAACGGCAATGCATCCGTTAGCAAGCAAGGAATATGCAGAAAACAAAGGCAACTTCCAAACGCGGCACGGTCCTGGCCATCCTAGCGACCACTGGTAAGGCCGGTGGCATTGAACAGCATGCGTCAGGGAGCATTCCCAGGTCAAGTGGAGCGTGCAAACTTCAATCAAACAAGCACTGAGAACATACCTTAGCCCTTGGATTACGGGGGGAGCGTGCGTGCGGTGACAAACTGTTAAGAGAGATCCACGACATCTCGAGAATACCGGATCTCTGGATCCAAGACGGCTTTTTGGTCTTGCATGACAAAGATCGCGCTCGTGCAAAGCGGTCCCCGTGGGCGGCGAAAGGCATCTCCGAAGGAAAAGGTCATACCCCCATGTCGATATCAGCGCACCAGCTGCGTCAGACAGGACCATTAGCCGCACTCCTCTGCCAGAACCAAAAGCAGACAGGCCCGCCCATACCCTGAGCTGGTCAGGAATCAGGTCGCTGGAACGATGACTATGGTCTGGCGGAGTCGTTCGAGCTGGCGACGAACCGCTGGGTTTGTGCATGCTCGTTCCGGGACTGGAACCACCCAACCCGGGGTCATGTCAGGCCTTTTTCTACGGCCCAACACGTAGTGGCCGCTGACGGGGATTGCGTGCGAACCGCCAACCTGGCATCGCTCCCCCGGATGTCCGCGGATTTGAAATGTTTGTCCTGCTATGAAGGCGGACGACAGTTGACCTGTTAGTCCGTGTAGCCGTGGAAGAAGCTGGGAGTCATTGGAAAATCGCGCATCGTTAGGGCCCTTATTTTGAGCCTTCGCTTCAGTGGGTGCATCCGAGGCGCGGAAGGTGTGCAGGTAGGGCAAAATCGCTCACCTCCAAGTGTTTGAGTGTCCGCTCAGGCGTACGACTTCAGGGATGGGACAGGTCCTGAACGAGGCGATTACCTCGGTCACTGGTTCACGTCTGCCGGCCGGAGGGGCGTGGTAGATGTTCCGGAGCTTTTGATAGCACTGCCAGGCCAGGGTGATTTCATGGTTGGGGTATCCTATGCCGAAGGGTGAGCTGGCCTCGAGTGTGCGGACTGTTCGTCGGTGAGCGATCCCGGCGCGGCACCCGGCCTTCGGGCGTGTGCGTTGCGCTTCCTCTTGCCGCGCCGGGAATTTTTGACACTTGGTCGTCGAGGGCTGCGGGGACAATGCCGTGTGGGCGTTGCCTCTTCAGCTGGCAGGGCGTTAGTCGTGGGTAAAGTTGGGCTGTCTCTTTTCGACGAAGGCGCGCATACCTTCTTTTTGATCCGAGCTGGCGAACACAGAGTGAAAAATCCTGCGTTCGAAAAGGACGCCGCTGTCCAGTGGCATTTCAAATGCAGCATTCACTGCCTCTTTTGCCAGCATCACGATTGGCGCGGACTTCTCGGAGATCGCCTTCGCAGTTTCCAAAGCATCTTCCAAGAGCCTGTCGTGCGGGACGACTCTTGCTACGAGACCGATGCGTTCGGCCTCGGCCGCGTCGATGGTGCGACCCGTGAGGATCATCTCCATAGCTTTTGCCTTGCCGACAGCGCGCGTCAGCCGCTGCGAACCGCCCATGCCAGGTATCACGCCCAGTTTGATCTCCGGCTGGCCAAATCGCGCTGAGTCAGCTGCGATGATGAAGTCGCACATCATTGCCAGTTCACAGCCTCCGCCCAGCGCGTGGCCAGCGACGGCAGCAATTACCGGGGTCCGCACGGCGGCCAGGCCGTCCCAGCCCTGCAGCCAATCGTCCAAGTACATATCCATGTAAGTCCGGGACGACATCTCCTTGATGTCGGCGCCTGCGGCGAAGGCGCGATCGGATCCGGTCAGAAGGATGGCACCTGTATCAGGGTCCCTATCCAAGCTTCTGGCAGCGGACACGACTTCTTCCATAAGTTGAAGGTTCAGTGCGTTTAGGGCCTCCGGGCGATTCAGTGTGATGACGCCTACGCGTCCACATCGCTTCATGGTGATGGTTCGAAAATTCATACTTTTCCTCGAAGGAGGCTGCGCTAGGCAACTAGGAGTGGGTGTGGATTGCAACCGGTACCGACCGCTCTTCGGGCCCGTTGTAGGCGCTTAGCGGGCGGATGAGGGCGTTGGAGGCGGCCTGCTCCATGATGTGGGCTGTCATGCCGGGGATGCGGCTGGCGACGAAGATTGGTGTGAACATTGGGGTGTCGAAGCCGATGAGGTGATAGGCCGGACCTGAAGGGTAGTCAAGGTTCGGTTTGATGGACTTGGCTTCGTCCATGGCCTGTTCGAGACCGTTGTATAGTCCCAGAATTTCCGGCCTGCCGTAGTGGTCGATCAGCTTGTCCAGGGCCGTCTTCATGGTCGGCACCCGGGAATCGCCGTTCTTATAGACCCGGTGTCCGAAGCCCATGATCTTTTTCTTCTGCGCCAGGGCTTGCTCCATCCAGGATTTGGCCCGGGCGGCGGCTTCGTCGAGGGATTCCTCCGGGCGTATGCCTATTTCATTGAAGGTGTGCATGACCGCTTCATTGGCGCCGCCGTGCAGGTGACCTTTGAGCGCCCCAATGCCGGCTGTAACGGCGGAATGCAGATCCGACAGTGTGGACGTGACTACACGCGCGGTGAATGTGGAGGCGTTGAAGGAGTGCTCCGCGTAGAGGATCATGGAGACATTGAAGGCCTCTACGACCTCGTCCGCGGGTTCTTCACCGAAGCTCATCCAGAGGAAGTTGGCCGAGTAGCCCAGATCGTCCCGGGGGTTCACAAGATACTGCCCACGGCGGCGACGCTGGTCGTAGGCGACCACGGCGGGCATGGCCGCGAACAGGTCAATGGCCTTTTTCATGTTCGCTTCGGGTGAGGAGTTCTCGGCCAGAGGGTGACGCGCACCGAGGACAGATGCTGCGGTGCGGCAGACGTCCATGGGATGAGCCGTCTTCGGCAGGGCATCAATGATCATTTTGAGAGCCGGATCGAGGCTCCTGCCTGCGCGCTCGTGAGCGGTGAACTCCGCCAGTTCGCTTTCTGAGGGGAGCTCACCGTTCCAGAGGAGGTAGGCGACCTCTTCGAAGCTGCACCGGGCGGCGAGTTCCTGAACAGGGTAGCCGCGGAAGAGCAGGGAGTTGGTATCCGGGTTGACCTTGGAAATGGCGGTGTAGTCCACCACGACTCCGGTGAGGCCTTTTCTAATGTCTGTGTCAGTCATGCTGAACTCCTTCGTTGCAGTACGTGAATTAGCGGATGTCAGGGAGTTGGAAGTTGAAGACTTCGGAATCGAATTTGTTGTAGGCCTCGTAGTCCAGGAGGTCATAGAGACGCGCCCGGGTGAGCATTTCGGGTACGCGGACCTGCTGTGTTCCGAGGCTCCTGAGGGTGTCAAGGACCCGCTCCGCGGCGCCCATGGCGCTGCGGAGCAGGGTCACCGGGTAGATCACCATGTTGACGCCCACGTTTTGCAGTTGGTCTTGGGTGAACAGGTCGCTTTTGCCGAACTCGGTCATGTTGGCGAGGATCGGCACATCCACGGCGTCCCGGATGGCACGGAACTCGTGCAGGTCACGCATGGCTTCGGGGAAGATGGCGTCAGCCCCGGCGTCGACCAGTGCCTTGGCCCGGTCTTTAGCGGCCTGGAGTCCGTCGGTGGCTCGGATGTCGGTGCGGGCCATGATGAGGAAGTTGGGGTCGCGGCGGGCGTCGGCTGCGGCGCGGATCCGTTTGGTGGCCGTGTCTAGATCCACCACGTTTTTGCCGTCCAGGTGGCCGCAGCGTTTGGGGTTGAACTGGTCCTCGATGTGCAACCCGGCGAGGCCGGCGTTTTCGAGTTCCTGGACGGTGCGGGCAACGTTCATGGGTTCGCCGAAGCCGGTGTCAGCATCCACGATGGCGGGCAGGTCGGTCATGCGGGCGATCTGCCCGGCGCGGGTGGCCACTTCGGTGAGCGTGGTCAGCCCGATGTCCGGCAGTCCAAGATCGTTGGCCAGGACGGCACCGGAGATGTAGACGCCGGCGAAGCCTTTTTCTTCGATCAGCCGGGCGGACAGTGGGTTAAACGCGCCTGGGAACTGCTGGATGTTCCGGGATGCCAGGAGTTCCCGGAGTTTAACGCGTTTCCACTCGGGCGTTGCTTGGGAATACAGCAATTAGAACAGCCCCTTGGGTGCGGCGTTCAGGTCGATGACGCCGGGGGCGGCGGTGATGTTCAGCTGGTCCAGCTCACCGGCTGCGAGTTTCGGGAGGCGTTCGACGGCGGCGAGGAACCGTTCGATTTCCGCTTCTTCGACGAGGCCGGCGGCGAGGGTGCGGAACTTGTTGATGTACTGTTCGCGGGCGAACGGGCGTGCGCCGAGCGGGTGGGCGTCGGCGACCGCGATTTGATCGGTGATGAGAGTGCCGTCGGTGAGAGTGATTTCCACCGATCCGCCGAAGGCCTTCTCGGAAATGTCGAGGGAGTGGTAGCGGCGGGTCCATTCCGGGTCCTCTTCGGTGCTGACTTTCTGCCAGAGTTCCACTGTGTCCGGGCGTGCGGCGCGTTCGGGGGCGTAGGAGTCAACGTGGTGCCAGGCGCCGTCCTGCAGCGCGACCGTGAAGATGTAAGGAATGGAGTGATCCAGGGTCTCCCTCGAAGCGGCAGGGCTGTACTTCTGCGGATCGTTGGCCCCGGACCCGATGACATAGTGAGTGTGGTGACTCGTCCTGATCAGTACCGACTTCACGTTCACCGGATCTTTGGCCTCGGGGTGCTCACGGTTGAGCTTCCGGGCAAGGTCGATCCACGCCTGTGCCTGGTACTCGGCGGAGTGTTCCTTGGTATAGGTATCCAGGATTGCGCGCTTGGCCTCGCCGGTCTCCGGCAACGGCACCTGGTAGGAGGCATCGAGGCCCTCCAGCAGCCACGCGATCACCCCGTCCTCGCCCTCGTAGATGGGAACGGGAGAGGTCTGGCCGCGCATAGCACGGTCTGCGGCCTCAACCGCCATCTTTCCGGCGAACGCTGGAGCATGGGCCTTCCAGGTGGAAATCTCGCCCTTCCTCGACTGCCGCGTGGCGGTGGTGGTATGCAGGGCCTGCCCCACGGACTGGAAGATTGTTTCGACGTCGAGGCCCAGCAGGGTGCCGATTCCTGCTGCGGCGGAGGGGCCGAGGTGGGCTACGTGGTCGATCTTGTGCTTGTGCAGGCAGATCGCCTTGACCAGGTTCACTTGGATCTCGTAGCCGGTGGTGATGCCGCGGAGCAGGTCGGCGCCGCTGGCTCCGGTGTGCTGGGCGACGGCCAGGATGGGCGGGATGTTGTCACCGGGGTGGGAGTAGTCCGCGGCCAGGAACGTGTCGTGGTAATCGAGTTCGCGGACGGCCACGCCGTTGGCCCACGCAGCCCACTCAGGGGAAACGCGTTCACCAATGCCGAAGACCTTCGCGCCCTTCCCACCCGTGCTGGGGGCGTGGGCCAGGGCCTGGGCACGGGCGGCGACGATCGGGGCACGGTTCAGCGAGGCGATGGCAACCGAGGCGTTGTCGATGATCCGGTTGATCACCATGTCAGTGACTTCGGCAGAAACCGGGACCGGATCCGTGGCCACCTTGGCGATCTTGTATGCGAGATGCTCCTCGCGGGCAAGGTTCTCTTCACTTTTGTATACGCGGACGGAATGTATATTTTTCACGTTGATTCTTTCAAAGGGTTGCGGTTGACGGGCTAATGGACCGCGGGCATGACAATTCGCGATGTGGTTGAGGGGGAGCTAGTTTCGGTAGAGCAGCAGCGCTTCGCCCTGTCCACCGCCTCCGCAGAGGGCGACCGCCGCCCGGCCCGCCCCCCTTCGGAACAGTTCGTTAGCGGCGTGAAGAGCAAGGCGCGCCCCGGAGGCTCCGATGGGATGGCCCAAAGCGATGGCGCCGCCGTGTATGTTGCAGCGCTCCAAGGGAATTCCCAACTCGTTCAACGACTGAACCGCGACGGCGCCGAAAGCCTCATTGATCTCGATGAAGTCAAGATCTTCTGCGGTCCACCCCGCCCGTGCCAGCGCGGCATGGATGGCGTTCGAGGGCTGCGAATGCAGTGAATTATCAGGACCAGCGACTTGGCCCGGCGCGCTAACAACGGCAAGGATCTCAAGTTGGAGTCGCTCAGCGTTAGCCCGGCTAGTAAGGACAAGGGCCGCAGCTCCATCGGAGAGGGGCGAGGCGTTTCCTGCAGTGATGCTGCCATCCGCAACAAATGCGGGACGTAGCTGAGAGAGAACCTCGACGTCCGTGCCAGGTCGTATTTGTTCGTCCCTGTCAAGCGTCAGGGGCTGTCCTTTCTTGCCGTGAACGGTGATGGGTACTATTTCGTCCTTAAACACTCCTTCGCCCGTTGCCTGAGCAGCTCGCCGATGTGACGCCGCAGCCACCTCGTCCTGTTCGCGTCTCCCTATGTTGTGAACCTGGTTGCCTCTTTCGGTCAGAAGGCCCATAGAGATACCTTCCTCCGCGTCGCTGAGTCCGTCGCGAACGAGTGAATCGACCACCGTGCTGCCGCCGTACAGCCATCCTTGACGCGAGCCAGGTAGAAGGTGCGGGCCCTGGCTCATGGATTCCTGACCGCCGGCAACAACTACTTCCGCGTCACCGGCGCGGATGAGACGGGCAGCATCTATGACGGCGGTAAGCCCGGACAGGCAGACTTTGTTTATTGTGGTCGCCGGTGCTGTCCCACTGATTCCGGCTTTTAGTGCGGTCTGGCGGGCCGGATTCTGTCCGGAGCCTGCCTGAACAACCTGACCGATCACCACGGCATCTACCAAGCCCGGATCGATGCCGGCCTTTTCAAGTGCTCCGCTTACTGCTGCTGCACCGAGTTCTACCGCGGTCAGTGCCGCCAACTGGCCGTTGAGCTTGCCCTGGGGGGTTCGGGCACCGCCGATAATCACTACATCTTCCGGACGGGAGGGGATTTCATGTGTTGGCTGGTTGTGCATGGTTCTTCCTTTGAAATCAGTGTTGACGTGCGGGCTACCGGGAGGCCATGCGCAGCGCGCCATCCATTCGGATGATTTCCCCGTTGAGATAGTCGTGGTCGATGATCGACAACGCCAGTTGAGCGAATTCCTCGGGGCGGGCCAGCCGTTTGGGGAAGGTGACACTGGCGGCAAGTCCTTGACGGACTTCATCGCTCACAGAGGCCATCATGGGGGTTTCCACGATGCCGGGCGCAATGGCATTCACCCGTATTCCATACTGGGCAAGGTCCCTGGCTGCAGGAAGGGTGAGACCTACAATGCCGGCTTTTGACGAGGCGTAGGCGGCTTGACCAATCTGGCCTTCGAAGGCGGCGATGGAGGCCGTGTTAATGATTACACCGCGTTGACCGTCTCCATCCGCTTCTGTGCGCGAGATGGCTTCAGCAGCGGAGGCGAGAACGTTAAAGGACCCGACGAGGTTGACTTCGATGACCTTTGCGAAGAGGGAGAGGTCATGCACGCCCCTTTTCCCGAGGATTCGCATTGTTGGGAGAATGCCTGCGCAATTGATTACTGTCCGCAGGGGCTTGTCAGCCGAGGCTTTCACAACGACGCCACGAATCTGACCAACGTCGGTCACGTCGGCCTCGACGTACTCCACGCCGTTCACCGGCTGGCTCTTTCCGATGGAGTCGCCGAGGTCGACGGCAAACACATTTGCGCCCCGTTCGGCGAGAACCCGGGCGGTGGCTGCGCCAAGACCTGACGCGCCGCCGGTAACGATTGCTGCAGTATTGCTGAGCTCCATTTTTAATTGCTCCTCTGTGGGGCGCTTGCTTCCGGGACTGTGCCGTGTGGTGATGCGGCTATTGGGGGAATGGCATGGGCTTTTGACTCAAGCGAACGCGGAGATACCTGTCAGTGCCCGCCCGACCAAGAGAGTGTTGATTTCGTAGCTGCCCTCATAGGAGTAGATGGCTTCCGCGTCGGCGAAGATTTTTGCCATCTCGAAGTCCGTGCTGATTCCATTGCCTCCGACGATTGACCTACCGAGAGCCACGGTCTTGCGCATCCGCTCTGTGCAGCTTGCTTTCGCCAGCGCGGCATGGTCCATCGTGAGAAGGCCCGACTCCGTTAGGCGTGCGAGTTGGATCATCAGGGAAAGGGACATGGTTGCATTTCCGATCATTCGGGCCAGTTGATCCTGAATGAGCTGGAAGGAAGCGATGGGTTTGCCGAATTGCTTGCGCTGGAGCGCATATGACCTCGCAACATCAAATGCTGCAAACTGCTGGCCGACGGCCTGCCAGCTGACCCACACCCTTGAGTGGAGAAGAAGGGAGTTGGCATCCCGGAACGTTCGTGTTCCTGGCAGCCAGTTAGTGAACGGGATTCTTACGTTATCCAGAGTGATGTTGGCATTCTGGATGATGCGGACAGCTGCCTTGTTGGGTATGGCTTCAGTGCGGAAACCCTCGGTGCCTTTCTCGACGATGAACCCCTTGATTTGGTCGTCGGCTGTATCGCGAGCCCAGACTAGGACGTAATCCGCGAAGGTACCGTTGCCGATCCATCGTTTGTGGCCATTCAGAATCCATTCATCTCCGCTTCGGGTTGCAGTGGTTTCCATCTGCCTGGAAATGTCGGACCCGTGCAGCGGCTCCGTAAGGGCGAAGGCTCCTACTTTCTTGAGCGACAGCAAGTCTGGAAGCATGGTCTGACGATGCTCATCGGAGCCCAATTCGCGGATCGCTGTGGTGAACAGTTCGTCATGGACACCAAAGAACGTGGACACAGAGGTATCCGCGCGTGCGAATTCCATCTGAATCAGTCCTGCCAATAGATGCCCACGACCATTCAGTCCGGTCAATTGCTGCTTGCCCAGTTTGGGCAGAAGCTCAAATGGGAATTCCGCTCGATTCCAAAAATCAACGGCGATGGGACGAACTTCTTGCTGAAAGAAGTTGCGGGCCTGGGCGAGCTGGGCCTGCTCGGCTGCGGTGAGGAGGCCCGAAAGGTAAAGAAGATCGGCCTCAGGGTATGGCGGCAAGTTGTCCTGAACTTCTGGCGCTGCGGATGCAGGCTGAGGCCCCTTCTGAAGCACCGGCATGGTTCCTCTTCTCTGGCGTTCGGTTTGTTGTTTGACGTTGTGGTTCGGCGTGGCCGCGGAGGATCGTGCTTATTGACTTGAAAGTTCGATGGGATGAAGCGCTTCTAGCCCGAAATCTTTGTCTGCGAGCTGGCGGCTGAGTCCTTTACCTTGGGAGAGCCAAGAATGCGGCCATCGGCAGCACGGGTGACCTGCTGTCACACCCGTTTGGAGAGATCGTCAATGTTGGCTGACTTCAACCGCCGATCCGATCGGGATCGTCAGTCATCTGCCACTGAGGAACGGCCGTATCATGGCGGCCGTACCCGGGATTTAGTTTGTTACCTGTGGGTGGTTAGAGCAGCGCCAGGCCGGGTTCCCTGAGGAGCGCGGCTGTGTCTGCCAAGAGTTGTGAGCCCTGCTGTCCATCCATGACCCTGTGGTCAAAGGACAATGCCAGCTGGAGAACCGACCGCGGCTCGATTCTTTCGCCGCGTTCGTCCTCTACAACCCAAGGGGTCCGACGAACTGTTCCTACTGCCAAGATCGCGGTCTCCCCTGGGTTGAGGATTGGTGTGCCAGTGTCAATTCCGAAAACGCCGATATTCGTGATCGTGACTGTGCCGTTGGTCATTGCCGCTTGTTCGGTCTTGCCCGACCGGGCTGTCGATGCCAGGTCGCCGATCGCTGTCGCCAGTTCAGCGAGACCCAAGCACTGGGCACCCTTGATGTTGGGCACGATCAGCCCTCTCGGGGTGGCCGCAGCGATGCCCAGGTTGACTTCGCGGTACTGGATGATTTCCTGGGTGGCTTCATCCCACTTCGAGTTCGCCTCGGGTGTCCGCTGAATGGCCCTCAGGAAGGCGCGTGCGACGAAGGCGAGCGGTGTGAGCTTGACGTCGACAAACTCCCTGCGGCGGCCTATTTCGGATCTCAATCCCAGCGTCCGTGAAATGTCGACTGTGACGAATTCCGTGACGTGCGGTGCTGTGAACGCAGACTGCACCATGGCAGCCGCAGTATGTTTTCGCACCCCCCTGATAGGAATACGGATGTCACCGTCAGCGACCGGGTTTGCTTCTGCCTGTAGGGTACCGATGGGGGCACCGCTGGCAGCTTTTTCGGTGGCGTGGGCGCGAAGCACGTCTTCGCGGGTGCGTATGCCCTCGGAGCCGGTGGGCTCGACGGCATGCAGATCTATGCCAAGGTCTTTTGCCAGTTTTCTGACCGGCGGGCTCGCCTTTGGGCGCCCAGTTTCGGCAGAGGGTTGAACGGCTGGACTTTCCTGAATGTTGCCAGGGGCCGTACGGGAGCGACGTCGTTTGCTTTGAATGTCACGTGCTCCATAGCCGACCAGGAGTTTGGGATCTTCCTCATCCGCGGCGGCTGTTGACTGTGGGGACTTTCCTGACGTGTCGGATCCGTCAGCAGGCTCAGGGGATGAAGTGGCAATGGTAATGATGGGTCGTCCTACATCAACCGTTTCACCTTGTTCGGCCAGCAATTCGCTTACTTCGCCTGCAAAAGGGCAAGGGAGTTCTACCAGCGATTTTGCTGTCTCGATTTCCACGATGGCTTGGTTAACCGTGACGTGGTCGCCTTGTTTGACAAGCCAGGTGACGATTTCTGCCTCGGTGAGGCCTTCACCCACGTCCGGCAGGGTGAATTGTTTTACGATCATGGTTCTTCTCGTCCGTTAGTAGTTGAAGCTGCGGTCAACCGCATCAAGGATTCTGTCCAGCCTTGGGCAGCCACTCTTTTTCAGCAAGCATGGAAACGGGGATACTTATGGTCTAGATGAAGGCCTACCCTGCGGTCACGTCCAGGCTGCTCATTGACTTGCGCATGGGTGCCTCCTTATCTATCGGTGGTGGTTGATCTGATACATAACCTTGAGATGTGCCTGTTGCTATGGTCAACTTATTAGCAGTTAACTAAGCACTGGATATAGATCAGGGGTAGCTTTGCGGGATTCAGCTGGACGAAATGATTAGTATCGATAGGCTCGACTCAGAGCTCCTGAAGAGGCTCGACAGCAACGCCCGTGCTGGCGTTGCTGACCTTGCCGCCCAGTTGGGCATTTCCCGTAATACGGTTCTGGCCCGCCTCCAACGTCTGGAAAAGCGGGGCGTGCTCCGGAGATTCAGACCGGTAGTGGACCTGGAAGCAGCCGGAATTCCGGTGCAGGCGTTCGTTGGTCTCGAACTTGATCAGCGGCAGCTGAGCAACGTCGTCATAGCCCTCAGTCAAATCCCGGAGGTCCTTGAGGTCACGACCCAGGCGGGCCGGGAGGACCTATTGGTAAGAGTGGCATCCGCAACGCTCCAGGAGCTTCAGGCTGCCGCAGCGAGGATGGTTGATATTCCCGGTGTCAGACACACAAATACAACTCTCACGGTTTCGACACCCCTCCCATACCGCGTGCAGCCGCTGCTGGACCATTTGACGAAAGATTTAGGCTGGGGACGTTCCACTCCACTCCCCGACTGACTCGGTCCTGCCAGGCGGGTCGACGGCTGGCCTGAACTCGTATAGCCGTCGCCTCACGGTTATACGCAAAGCTTTCTACTTGGCGCTTGAGGGGCTGGGCGCAGAACGCGCAGTGCAGCAAGGGATGGGCATTCCGGAGTCCGTCGACTTGAGCACGAAAGAGGTGCCATCACTGAGTCATCATTGGGTTGGCAACGCCGCGGCGAGCTGAACGGGGCTGCCAGGTGCTGACTCGGCCGTGAAGCCTCATTCCACGGGTTTCGAAATCGGACCCGGGGATCGCCGATGGGGTCAGAAGGTTCCTCGGTGCTCTAGAGGTCTGACAGCCGTTGGTGTGTATACAGTGCCCATTTGGAGCTATGTTCCGGCGGAAACCCCAGTTTTGGCTTACGGGTGTTAGCAGCCAATCAAAACTGCCCTCGGCGGCCACCTGAAGTTCATTCGGT
Organism: Arthrobacter sp. TmtSoilC79; assembly: GCF_059739405.1. Lineage (NCBI taxonomy): Bacteria > Bacillati > Actinomycetota > Actinomycetes > Micrococcales > Micrococcaceae > Arthrobacter > Arthrobacter sp. TmtSoilC79. Next base: position 56,060 of record NZ_AP046052.1, read on the forward strand.
CTGCTCTTTTGGCCGCCGCATGCACTGCTCGACAGCAGCGGGGTTGGCAATCGGTGCCTTACGACAGCAAGTGGTCCTTGCCAGGAAGGGCGCACCCAGAGGGCGGTCCGCCGCTCGCGATCTTAGGCGTCTTCGAGAGTCTAAATGGGCACATATCGTTGTGGTCCGGAACCAGACACGGTCGCCAAGTATGCATCTCCTGCGGCACAAAGAGGAGGGAAGCGTTATGAGGATCTCACCGGACGACTCGTCCTGAATTATGTGTGGGCCCATCGAAGCATCTCCGCAACCCTGAAAGGCCATCGCGGGGCGAGCGTGCACGGCACTTGTCTTTGTCCTGGCGGCGCCCACGGGCACTGCACGACGAAACCCAAGAGGACGAGCGGACGCGCAGGCCACCTAATGAGACCGGGGTGACACAGGGTCGATGAGATCGTCACGACCAAGCAAAAGTACAGCGCCTATGCGTATAGTTTTTCGGTGCTCGGGTGGCCGGCCGCCCGTGTGGCGGGGCGCCCGGCCGGCGTTGCTCCGGGATGCAGGGTGGGTGTCGCCTCCCTTTCGAGCGGTGAACTTAATATCTGTCCACAGGTCCATGAGGTATACCGGCGGACCTGAGCAATTGGGGCGAGTCCGTTGTAAACCTCGGCATGTGAGCTGAGGCATTTCTGCCTAGGACTACCCGTCTGGCGATCAATCCCAGTTCCTCTTGGTTTTGCCTAGAAGGTAACAGCAGTGCCTGCAGGCAGCGTTGAGCCCGCTGCGGTCGGATGATTCGCGGGCGGGAAATCGCCACTGATTTACGCCCGAACCTTCGCATGCTGCGGTTCGGCACCTATGGAGGGCACATCGACCACCTGCTTTATTCGCTGGTTTACGTCCTCGGAGATTCGTCCAGCGGTTAGGGCAATGTCCGCTGCGGCTTCTGACATAACCTGGTACACGGGGAGGGTTTCCGGCATTCGTTCCGAGAGCGCACGGATGTGCTCAGCTACCGTTCCGATGTCGCCGCGCACCACTGGCCCGGTGGCTCCGGCGGCGCCTCGCACGAGTGCGTTTTCCAAGGCTGCCGCAAGCGCCGGGCGAAGCACATCAGATGTGTCGTTGATCGAGATGCTGGCTAGCATGGCCGATGACTGAACGACCAAGGTCACCAAGTGATTGCTGGCGTGGGTCATAGCCGCGTGGTACAGGACGCGGTCTGATTCGTCGACCTTGAAGGGGATTCCGCCCATGTCCCGGACGAGGTTCTCTGCAGTTGTCGGGTCCCCGGCAGTCACGGCGAAACGGGCACCGGATATACGGCTCAGTTCGGTGTCCCGGTCTCCGCTGAAAGCCATTGCGGGGTGCAGTGCTATCGCTGCGGCTCCTTGCTCGCTCAGGGGGTTGAGCACAGCGGCCCCGTATCTTCCGCTGACGTGAACGACATTGACGCCGTGCCAGTCATTCCCCTCCGCGGCCAAGGTCTGGACGAGGCCGTGCAGTACGTCGTCGGGCACGGCGAGAAGTACCAAGTCGGCGCCGGCGGTCGCTTCAGCGACCGTTGACGCTGCCTGGAAGTCCCCCAGTGTTTCCCGCGCCCCGTCTGTGGCAGCTGGCGACGGGTCCCACACTGAAACCACTGTGTGGCCACCGCGAACCAACGCCGTGGCGAGAACTATTCCGACTTTGCCAGCCCCAATCAGACCGATTGAATGCTGGTGACGACTACGCACTGGGGTTCACTTCGAACTTGCGCGAGCTTTTCTGGAGGCCCCGCGTTATGGGTCGCATGGTGCTTCGGTCGAGTGCCGGTGTCCAGTCGAGGACCCCGGCGGCAGTGATCGGTGCCACTGTTACCTTCTTTCGTTGCTGGCGGGCGTGGTTCAGCCCCTCAGCCAGCTCATGGCTGTGACAGGGAGCGGTGGGATCAGGGCTGCGGTTCTGCCGGGTATCAACGCTGCGATCCTCATTCTCAGCGGTGCAGCGTTTCGGGTTAGTGTCCTGAAGCTGTGAAGCTCATCAACTCTGGATCCCGAAAACTTTCAAGATGCACATTCTACTGTGCCGTGGTAAACAGGACATGTCAATAGGCGCCGATATCCCCTGCTTTTCATGTAATACTGCATGTGGGGACGTGAAATGCCGGAAATCCCAGAGGTAAGGCCAGTGGGGCGTGGCGTGCACGTTCTAGAAAAAACAGCCTGCCCGGCGGTCGCCGGGCTAGTGGTTGCCAAAGCATCGGTGGCTGGCTTTTCTTGGCTCGACTAAGGTTGTAATTGACGAAAGGTTGTGAGTTGTGGGTGGTTCACAGTCAATACAACGCGGTCATGCTGACGGCCCTGCTGATGCTCCTGCTCGGCGCAAGGTCCCTTTGGTGGACGAGATCACAGTGCTTTTGCGCGAGCGAATCTACTCGCAGCAGTATTCGACAGGGACCTGGTTAAAGCAGGAGGAGCTATCCGAGGAATTGGGCGTAAGCCGGACGCCTCTGCGGGAAGCTCTGCGGCGGCTGGAACAGGAAGGTCTGATTAGATCCGACGCGCGCCGGGGAGTCAGAGTAATTTCAGGAGATGTGCAGACTTTGCTCTCAGCCTACGAGCTGCGAGCTGTAATCGATGGCTTAGCAGCGCGATTAGCTGCAGCGAACGTCTCGGCTGCACGACTACGTGACCTCAGGCAAGTAATCGCTGCGCAGCGCAAGGCTGTCGAGCCATGGAACCCGCGGGGGTATTCAAAGCTCAATGTGGATTTACACGAAATGATCGCGCAAATGACCAACAACGAGTTTGTAATCGCTCAGACCTCCATTATTCGGATGACGGCTCAGGTATTTGCCCCCGTTTCGATGATCGAGCCCAGCAGTGCGCTCCGCGCCATTGATGAGCACACAGCAATTGTCGACGCTATCGAAATGGCGGATGGGGTCGCAGCCGAGCGCCTCGCCAGGGACCATATCGAGAAAACGATCCACCAGCTCCGCAGCGGAGCCCCCCGGGAGTCCGCAGCAGGATATTTACGAGCGCCCGCCTAGCTGACAACACCCTGGGTTGCGGAGTAGGAACCGGACTGACCTGATGGCTAATCCTTTGGATCGGTTCTTACGGATCTGTACAGCAGGCACGCAAAATTTTTTGATCGTGCCTGCTGTGCAGGGTGGGTCAGATCGCGGCCATCGCCGTCATGATGGACGTCTCTTCGATCTGGGAATTTATGTCCGTTTCGTCCGTGATGCGGTCAGCAATCCGATCGCCGATCTGGACGGTCGTGGCCCCCATGCCCGCTCCGGCCAAGGCCGGGAGTTCACCAAGTACCGAGGCTGCTGCGTTCTCCAGAGCCAGCGCTGCCTTGCCTTCGCCCAGAGAGGCCAGACACAGCGCGGCAGAGAGCACAGCAGCCGCGGGGTTCGCCCATCCCTTTCCGGCAATATCAGGGGCGGACCCATGGACGGGTTCAAACATGCTGGGTGCGGTGCCATCCAAATTAAGGTTGGCACTAGCCGCAACGCCGAGGCCTCCTTGGATGGTTGCGCCCAGATCCGAAATGATGTCGCCGAAAAGGTTATCGGTCACGATGACGTCGAATCGCTCGGGGTTCATCGGCATGTGTTGGCACATTGCATCAGCATGGACGTAATCAACTTCGACGTCACTGTATTGGGCAGCGTGCTCGTCGACGATGCTTTGCCACAGTTCGCCGGCGTGGACGAGGACATTCTTCTTGTGGCAGAGCGTCAGCTTACCGCGGCGTGCCTGTGCGAGCCGGAACGCGTAATCGACGACGTCAGAGATGGCCTGGGCCGTGTTAACTGATTCCTGCAATGCTACGGCGTTCCGGGTCCCCGCATGGACTGTTGAACCCCCGCCAACGTACATGCCCTCGGTGTTCTCACGGACGACGACGAAGTCGCAACGCCCCGGGTCGAGATCTTTGATTGGGGTAGGCACTCCGGGGTAGAGGCGAACCGGTCGAAGGTTGACCTGCTGGCGAAGCTCACGGCGCATCCGCAGGATCAAACCCCGTTCGAGGATCCCCGGGGTTACCCGAGGATCTCCCATGGCCCCGAACATTATGGCGTTGTGGGCGCGGAGACTGTCCATCGTCCCTGGGTCGATGAGCGTCCCCGACTCGAGATATGCCTGGGCACCCAGCGGATACTCAGTCGTCTGAAGACCAAAACCGAAGCGGCTGGCCGCTGCGTGGAGCGCTTTGACGGCCTCCTGGTTAACCTCCGGGCCGATGCCGTCGCCATGAATGATGGCCAAGTCATAAGTAGTCAAGAAAATCGCGTCCTAATTCGTGAGGTTGAGAGTCGAGCCAGAGTCTGCCCGCCCCGGGTCGGCATCTTTGTGTTGGAGATCCGCGGGTTGGCCGAGAACAAGAAGGGGTGCAGCAGTCAAGGAAGCAGCGGCTCGAATATTCATGTATCCGCGCACCTATCAACTCTGGATCCAGAGGCTCCAGTATCCCGAGATGCGCGACCTGCGTCAACAGTTCTTGCTATCCGAGCGAGCATTGAAGCGATTTTATGCCGATCGGTGGTGTTCTTTTCGGTACGTAGGCCCGGTTTCAGTCTGTTGCTTGACGTGAAGTGCCAACTAGCGCATTCTAGTAGAAGCCACTGGCCTTACCAGTGGTGGCTAATAAACCCAAAGGAGTGAACCGAACAGTGGGCCTTTTCAACCCCCCTTACCCCAATGGACTTCCTATTGCCGGAGAATGGGTTACCGACGGCGTCGGTACGTCCACCATTTCGTTTCCCTACGACGGTTCTGAGGTGGCGCAAGCTCCGGTCGGCACAACCGACCACGCGAGAAAGGCACTTGATGCCGGCCTCAATGCTCAGCCGGTGGTTGCAGCACTGCCTGCAGCTACCCGCCGTCAGTTGCTGCTGGATGTCGGTCATGCCCTTGAGGAGCGCCGCTCCGAATTCGAGCAGCTCTTGGTTACCGAGACGGGCAAGCCGCTTGTAGATTGCCGAACGGAAGTAAGCCGAACCCTTTTCACCTGGGCCGCGGCCGCCGAGGCCATTTCTGCCCTTCATGGGGAAACGGTCCCGCTCGACATCCAGGCCGGCGGCGAAGGAATGTTCGGATACTGGACACGCAAGCCCATTGGGCTGGTCATCGGTATTGCCGGATTCAACTATCCTCTGCTACTGGCTACCCACAAGATCGCACCTAGCATCGCCGCTGGATGCGCTGTGATCTGCAAGCCGGCACCCAATACACCCCTGTCGACCTTATGGTTGGTCCACCTGATTCGTCAGTCCGCCCAGGACCTGAATGTAACTGTGGACATTGTTCAGATGATCACCGGCGGCCCGGAAGTCGGCAGCATCCTTACCAGCGATCCCCGGATCGGTGCCGTCAGTTTTACCGGTTCTGCAGCTGTCGGACACCAGATTGCGCGGGATTGCGCCCCGCGCAAGGTACTACTCGAGCTGGGATCCAATGCAGCGCTGATTGTGGCACCGGATGCTGATCTGGACGCAGCAGCCGACGCCGTAATCCGGGGCGGCTTCTACGGCAACGGGCAGGCATGCATATCAATCCAACGAATCGTTGCCGATGAAAGTATCATCGCTGATTTTTCCAAACGGGTAGTGGATCGAATGGAAGAGCTTGTAGTTGGTGACCCCAGGAATGAACGAACTCGGGTAGCCAAACTCATCAATGAAGACTCAACCCGGCGGGTCACAGAATGGATTGATGAAGCCGTCAGCAACGGCGCCGAGATCGCCTTCGGAGGCGGTACCAAGGACGGGCTTCTCGAACCCACGGTTCTCGTCGACGTCCCCTCCGGCGTGAAGGCTTGGGATGAGGAAATCTTCGGGCCAGTTGTGTGCATTCGCTCCGCGCCCGACTTTGATGCAGCCATAGACCTCGTCAACAAATCCCGCTACGGGTTGCAAGCGAGCGTTTTCACAGCCTCACTTGCAAGGGCCCACCGGGCAATAGACGGGCTCGACGTGGGCGGGGTGATCGTCAATGAAGTCCCCGGCTACCGGAATGACACGATGCCCTATGGCGGAGTCAAGGACTCAGGAACAGGACGCGAAGGACCCCGCTTCGCGATGGAAGAACTGACCGTAACCCGCATGGCCGTTATTCGCCCTGACAGGAGAATCACAAAGTGAACTACAGCAAGATTTTTCGGCTTGACGGCCGCAAGTCCTTCGTCCTGGGAGCTGGAAGCGGCATCGGCCGTGAATCCTCCCTTGCTTTGGCCGCCCATGGCGCCCACGTTATCTGCGCCGATCGAGACCTAGAGGCGGCTAAGCACACAGCAAAGTTGATCGCGAACGAAGGGGGGCACGCCGAAGCGTACGAACTCGATGTGCTCGATACCGAGGCCGTTTTCGCTGCCGCAGCCGATCACTCGGATGTGGAAACACTGCTCTTCACAGCGGCAACAAACGTCCGCAAGAGGCTCCTCGACTACACCTCAGAGGAGTACGAACGCGTCGTAAACCTCAACGTCCGGTCCAGTTTTGATCTTATCCGCGCCTTTGGCGCCAACATGGTTCACCAGCAGAAGGGGAGTATCATCGGATTCTCTTCAGTGCGCCACTTGGTGGTCGAACCAGGACAGGGTGTATATGCCGCCACTAAGGCAGCAACGGTGCAGCTGCTACGAACAGCGGCTGCAGAGTTCGGCTCGGCCGGCGTACGGGCAAATGCTGTAGCGCCCGGATGTGTTGAAACGCCTCTGACCGATTCCATCAAGGCAAACCCTGAGTGGTACAACGCTTATGCCACGAAGGGGGCGCTGGGTCGTTGGTCTCGGCCGAGCGAACTAACGGGCGCAGTCGTTTACTTGGCTTCTGACGCGGCAAGCTACGTGACGGGAACGGTACTGTATGTTGACGGCGGGTGGACAGCAGTGGACGGCCGGTTTGATCCCCCAATTTCATAGGGCCGAAGCCCCCAGTCCGTGAGATCTGGAACCAAGATGGAAAGAATGGAAGGTGCGGAAGCGTGAACATCGAGCCATCGCAGCCCGGCCGCGCATATCAGGTGATCGCCGGCCGCGTAGAGAGCGCTATCCTGTCAGGCGAGTTGAAACCCGGAGACCGTCTCCCCAGCGAGCGGGAGCTAGTGGAGCAATACGGCGTCAGCCGCCCAACGGTCAGGGAAGCACTCCGGTTGCTTGAAAGCAACCACCTGGTCAAATCGCGGCTGGGCGACCGCCGCGGGCCCGTCGTTCTTCCGGCCAGTTCCCACTCCTTACAAAAATCATTGACGAGGCTAACTTCCGGAGACATTGTCCGGTTTGCTTCTTTGCTGCAATTCCGCATGATCATCGAGAGCGCTGCAGTTGTGCTCGCCGCCACTAATCGAAGCGAGTCGGAGATCCTTGAGCTCGAACGCGCCAACGCGCGCATGCGGGCGAGCATTGAGTTAGGTTATGAGGATTTCAGCGCGGCTGACTTCGATTTTCACCGCATCGTCGCGCGTGCAAGCGGCAACCCTTTGTTGGAGCTTTCCGGAGAGGCCGTCCGTGAATCCGTCCTTAGCCTCATCCAGCAACGCATCATCGATTCCGGGGATAGCCGGGGACAGATGTTGGCTTCTATCCGGCATCATGACGAATTACTGCACGCGATTCGGCAGCGTGATGGCCGCCTCGCATCGTGGCTCACCCGAGATGGCTTGTTTTGGTACTACTACGATTATGTGGAGGAAAAGGAGCGGCCCGGGCTTCGGGCTCTGGCCGATGAAGTTCGTCCGGCAGAGAACGCCGGCAACTAACACGCTGCCCTGTTTTCCCTTGCGTGACTCCTGTCAGGGGATATCGTGAGCCGCGGTATTCTCCTGTTCACTTGCTCAGTCCGCCCGTCAGGAATAGCGAGTGTCACCGTCAAAGACCCCTTCCTGCGGGCATGAGTTTGACGGGTACATCCCGCCCCTGAACCAGATAGTTGCCAGACCTGATTTCCACTGCTGCAGGGATCGCACCCACAGTGCTGAGGTGATGAAGGGAACAGGCGCGACCACTCTAAGGAAATTCCCGAAATGCAACAACACACATCACCTACTGAGGGGCACCTCACCGTTCACGAGAGTTCCTCTTCTCTCGCCGCCGCCGTAGCCCGACTTCGCGCTGCAGGTCGGTCGGTCGCGTTGGTTACGACCATGGGCGCCCTCCACAGCGGTCATCAGGAACTAATACGCCAGGCCGGCCGCGACGGCCAGACTTCCGTGGTGGTGTCGATCTTCGTCAATCCACTGCAGTTCGGACCTCAGGAAGACTTCGCCCGCTACCCCCGTGATCTGGAAGCTGACGTGGCAAAAAGCCGCGAGGCAGGCGCTGATCTCATTTTCGCACCCAGTGTTGACGAGATGTACCCGTCAGGTGGTGCAGGCGCCGTGACCATCGTCCCAGGGCCCCTCGGTGACGAGTTGGAAGGGAGAACCCGGCCGGGACATTTCGCAGGTGTTCTCACCGTTGTGGCCAAGTTCCTAAACATCGTAAGGCCAGACCGAATTTACTTCGGCGAGAAGGACTACCAGCAATTGGTCTTAGTCCGATCGATGTCTTCCGACCTTAATATGGGCGTAGAAGTGGTAGGCGTGCCCACTCGGCGTGACGCCGATGGGTTGGCCTTGTCCTCACGCAATCGCTACCTCACTACTGAGCAGCGCACCGCCGCCCTCACTCTTTCCCAAGCCCTCACAGCGGCAGCAGCAGCGTCAGGGAACGGACCCCGTGCTGCGCTGAAGGCCGCCGAGGAAGCATTGGCTGCGCAGCCAGAGGTAGTTCCTGACTACGTGGAACTACGAACGGCTGGTCTCGCTCTCTACAGCGGCGGTACGGATGCACGACTCCTTATCGCAGCAAGAGTCGGCACTACTCGCCTCATCGACAATGCTGATCTCAGATTCCCTGAGGCTTCACAGGCAGCGGGGGCTCTAAAAGGCCGAAGCTGAGTCGGAGGGCTTCTTAGCTCGTCCAACGTGAAGGACCTCCTTGCGTTGCTCAGAAGCGACTTTAAGTTCCTGCGGCAATGTGTCGATGAGCACCGCGACCATCAACTAATCGCAATGCACGACACCTCGCCGAGGCCTGCAGAACGACCCTGTACACCTATTGCAATTCTGATCCGCGCATTCAGGAGCAAATCCATGGACCTTCACCTGCAACCAGATTGGCACCGCGCTGTCGGGCAGCGTGTCGAAATTTGGAAGAGTGGGAAATTGGTTCGCAGAGGAACCGTCGAGGCGGTGACGCCAGACAATTCTCTTCTGTGGATGTCAGCGGAAGGCGTCTCCTCAAGGCAAATGGTTTTCCGTCATGACGGAAACCAGGTCTTCACGCACTTTCTTCCGTCGCTTTCGTCCGAAAACGACGACTAAAATTTTGAACAAGTCCTGCAAGGCAGCGTTCATGCCTGTTTCGGTGTTGTCCGGCAGCGCGAGCATAAGCCCCATTACTGGAGGTTTCCTATGAAGCGATTAATGTTCAAGTCCAAGATTCACCGGGCCACCGTCACGCACGCCGACCTGCACTATGTCGGCTCGGTCACCGTTGACCTGGATCTACTAGATGCTGCTGACATTCTCCCCGGTGAGCTGGTGGCTGTCGTGGACGTGACCAACGGCGCCCGCTTGGAGACTTACACCATCGCGGGTGAACGAGGCTCGGGCGTAATCGGCATTAACGGCGCGGCGGCGCACCTAATGCAGGAAGACGACATTGTCATCATAATTAGCTACGCCGAAATGACCACCAATGAGGCTAAAGCTTACGAGGCTCTGGTGGTTCACGTAGACCAAAGCAACCAGTTGATTCTGGTGGGCAGCGACCCTGCCGACGGACTCACACCAGGGCTTCTGCGTCCACCGCACGCGCTAAACAACGCCGCACTCTAAAAACAGGCCCTCGGAAGTTCGCATGGTTGTGAACAGCTTTGCCTGGAGCGGCTTTTTGTCAGGTTGGACGCCCCCAACCTGACAGTTGCGACGTGAAGGATGGAGCCTACGATTCCCCGGCCGGTTCGCGGTCGAACGGCTGTTGGCACTTGACATGCGGAGCAGCGCACCAGGTCCTCGCGGCCGTCGCTGTCCTGCTGGCCAGCATCAACATTTTCGGCGGTTTCGCCGTGACCCGTCGCATGCTCGCCATGTTCTCGGCCGGGAAGGCACGTTCATGAGCCGCGCCGCGCCGAAGCAGCAGAAATCATCTCGAGGAGCCTTACTTTGCCTGACGCCGTCTCTGGTCCGTTGACCGTGGAATCCATCGCGGGGGCGGCTTACGTCGTCGCGGCCCTGCTGTTCATCCTCAGCCTGGCCGGGTTGAGCAAGCACGAACGAGCCAAGGCCGGTGTCATCTACGGCATCACCGGCATGGTGATCGCGTTGGCTGCCACGGTCTGGCTGACCCTGCAAGGTTCCTGGGGAACAAACCACGGCCTGACCGGCCTGGCCCTGCTCGTCGCCGCGGTCCTGGTGGGCGGTGCTATCGGGCTCTGGCGCGCCCGGGTGGTAGAGATGACCGGCATGCCCGAGCTCATTGCGCTGCTGCACAGCTTCGTCGGCCTGGCCGCGGTGCTCGTTGGCTGGAACGGCCACCTTCATGCCCCGGACCTGACCGGAGCACTAAAGGACGTCCACCACGCCGAAGTGTTCATCGGCGTCTTCATCGGAGCGGTCACCTTCACCGGCTCCATCGTCGCGTTCCTGAAACTGTCGGCCCGGATGAAGTCCTCACCGCTGATGCTGCCCGGCAAAACGCCATCAACCTCGGCGCCCTCGCCGTGTTCGTTGCCTTGACCGTCTGGTACGTCAATGACTCCCAGCTCTGGCTCCTCGTCGTTGTTACGGTGCTTGCCCTCGGGCTGGGGTGGCACCTGGTGGCCTCAATCGGCGGCGGCGACATGCCCGTCGTCGTGTCCATGCTCAACAGCTACTCCGGCTGGGCCGCGGCCGCAGCAGGCTTCCTGCTGAACAATGACCTGCTCATCATCACCGGTGCACTGGTTGGTTCCTCCGGCGCTTACCTGTCCTACATCATGTGCAAGGCCATGAACCGGTCCTTTATCTCCGTGATCGCCGGCGGCTTCGGCATCGCCGCCCCGCCAGCAAAGGAGACACAGACCAGGACGAGCACCGTGAAATTACGGCCGAGGCAACAGCCGAAATGCTCGCCAACGCCTCGTCCGTAGTGATCACCCCCGGCTACGGCATGGCCGTCGCCCAGGCCCAATACCCCGTGGCCGAACTCGCACACCAATTGCGCGAACGGGGCGTGAACGTCAGGTTCGGAATCCACCCCGTCGCCGGACGCCTTCCTGGGCATATGAACGTCCTCCTTGCCGAAGCCAAGGTCCCCTACGACATCGTTCTGGAAATGGACGAAATCAATGACGACCTCGACAGCACCTCCGTGGTCCTGGTCATCGGCGCCAACGACACCGTCAACCCCGCCGCCGCAGAAGACCCAGGCAGCCCCATCGCCGGAATGCCGGTCCTCAAAGTATGGGAAGCCGAAAATGTCGTCGTGTTCAAACGCTCCATGGCCGCAGGCTACGCCGGAGTCCAAAACCCCCTCTTCTACCGCGACAACTCGCAGATGCTGTTCGGCGACGCCAAACAACGCGTCGAAGACATCCTGAAAGCCTTCTAACGAGAGCAGAGATCGTGAACCCACGCCGGGTTTTCCGAGTGGTACCCGGTCAGGAGGCATTGCCCGCGGGGCTGCCGCATTCGGTTTCCGCGCAGAGGAACTACCCAGCACCCCGACAAAGTGTCGACATCGACGAGGTTTGTGCATCCCCTTGGGTTGGTCTTCATTACCGCCATGAGTTTCTGCTCCACCACCGGCACGAGCTGCTAGTGAGCATTCGTGGGAGTGCGAAGCTCACGCGGAGGGGCGCGCGTGTGGGGTTTCTCAATGAAGACGGAATCTTCACCAGTGGGACGCCCGCGACGGCCCTGATGAGCCCGGTTGGAAGTCTGCGCAGGCCCCATGGGGAAGGACACAACGCGAACTGTAGGCGGACCGCCCACAGTTCTACTTGCCCTGCAGAAGAAAGTGTAGACATCCCCTCAGAAGTGGCAGAAGGGGATCCTTCGGGCAGGGCCAGCCACAAAGGGGTTCCGCAAACTTGATTCGTTTCAATAGTTATTGACACGCGACAATAGAGCTGCTTTTATGTAATTCCCATCACTTCCAGGAGTTCTCATGAGCAGCACGCCAATAATTGCCGGTTTCTACCCGGATCCTTCAATATGCCGGCGCGACAGCATGTACTACATCGCCAACTCCAGCTTCGAGTTTGCGCCAGGAGCTCCGATCCACGGCAGCTCTGACCTGACAACCTGGACGCCGATAACTAACGCACTCAGCAGGCAGAGTCAGCATAATGTTCGTATGGCTCCGCCCAGCACTGGTGTCTATGCCACGACCCTTCGCTATCACGGCAAGTTCTGGCTGGTAACCACGAACGTTCTCGAGTACGGACGGGGACAACTGCTTGTGTCGGCCGACGACCCTGAGGGCCCCTGGTCTGATCCCGTCTATGTCGAGGGAGCTGTAGGCATCGACCCGGATTTGTGTTGGGACGAGGACGGCCTCTGTCACCTGACGTGGGTGTCATCTGTTCCAGGCCTCCAAGGCATAGCGAGCGTACCTGTTGACCCCGAAACCGGAGTCATGCTGTCCGAAGCCAGACTTTTGTGGCAGGGTACTGGTCTGGCCCATCCTGAGGGTCCGCACCTTTACCGTATCAATGGATGGTGGTATCTACTGCTGGCCGAAGGCGGAACTGAGCGGGGACACGTCGCGACTATCGCGCGATCTCGAACCCTGGACGGTGCTTTTGAGCCCTCTCCAAGCAATCCCATCCTGACGCACCGCAGCACGAGTGACCCTGTGCAAAATACGGGGCACGCGGATTTGGTGGAATTGGAGGGTGACACCTGGGCGATGGTCTATCTGGGCGTCCGGCCGCGGGGCCGTAGCCCTATGTTCCATGTCAACGGCCGCGAAACGTTCCTCGCGGGGGTGGAGTGGATCGAGGGGTGGCCCGTTATTGATGAGGAGAGATTCACGCCAACGCCTCTTACGCACTCCTTCGTTGACAATTTCGACTCCCGGAAATTGGATCAGCGGTGGATTTCGCCGAACGTGCATCTGCAGGAGTTCATCTCAAGTCAGACGCCGGCCGGAATTAGGATCGATGCGCCTAAAGAAGGTGAACCTCAAGGCATGCTTCTGGCCAGGGCGCGCGATAGGGAGTGGATTGCAGAAGCGACCATCGACGTCAGTGCCGGTTCCTGCCGGTTCCTTCTCAGAATCGATAGTGCCCATTGGTACGGACTCGTGGTTAATGAAACGAGCGCCGAAGCCGTTGCAGCTATCGGCCCTTCCTTCGCCTCTCTGGGCCACTTGGCCGTAGAGGACAGCCGCAACGTCACTCTTCGGATTACGGTTCGTGAACCGAAAGAAAACCTGCTTTATCCAGCCCATGAACCGGACCTCGTTGAGCTTTCCATCCTGACGGCGGGCGGAGACGAGCAAGTCCTTGCCACGCTGGACGGACGTTACCTGTCAACGGAAGTAGCAGGTGGTTTCACTGGACGAACTTTCGGTATTGAGCCAACGGCTGGAGCGATTGTCGTCAGCGGAATTTCCTATCAGACTTTGGAGAACGCCGATGCCCGCGGGTGCGAGCGTGAACTTCAAGTATCCGGAGCCAATAGGCCTTAACCCCAAAGAGCTACGCCGGCGTTGTGGATCCAGTTGCGACTGCTCGGTGTGCTAAAAACCAGGCAACTCCTTGCCTCACAACATGCGAGCCACAAGGGGAAGTCGAAGAGAAGAGCACCGCCGGAAGAGAGGCCTTTTTCGCGCCTGCTCTTGCCCTGAGGCGCGCACCCCGGATGGGTGCCGCTGTTACAACGTGCCACGTAGGGCGCCCCGAACCAATGGGCCCGCTACGAACCTATTGACACGAGTCAATCACAATGTTCCTATAGTCCGGTGGCGGCAGTTGCCGCCCCCGAATTTGGATGTCAACGGAGCCGTCATGAAAGATCAATCAGAATCCACCAGCCACGTCGTTCCGGGCGCGTTACCCCAGAGCGTCACCGCCGAGGCCTTGGCAGAGCGCCCGGAAACCCGTGATTCGGTCGGAGAAGCGCCTGCTATCCCCAAGGTCGGGGCGTGGTTTACTACCGTTTTCGCGCTGACCTATTTCGGGTTTTTCCTTGTCCTGTTCATGCCTACATTGTTCAGCCTCGCGTACAAAGTGCAGCTGGTAGACCCCGGGACCAAAGAGTCGACTCTTGGTCTCATTATTGGCATCGGCGGCTTCATTAGCCTCGTGACAGGTCCAATTTTTGGTGTCCTGAGCGACGCCACCCGAACACGGTGGGGACGTCGCCGTCCCTACATCCTTGGGGGTTTTGCGCTCTCACTCGTAAGTGCCGTCATCATCGCGCTAGCACCAAACGTCTGGGTCATTATCGTCGGATGGATCATCGCCCAACTCGGCGGCGGCGCAATCAGCGCAGCCCTGAATCCTACCCTCGCCGAACGCGTGCCGGATTACCAGCGCGGCCGGCTGGGTTCCCTTAGCGGCGTGGCAGCATCAGTTGCCGGAGTCCTGGCAACTCTGGCGGGCAGCTTCCTGACGAGCAACCTGTTGCTCCTTTTCCTGGCGCCCGTGGCAGTGTTTGCCGTCGCGGCGGCACTGTGGCTGGTGACCGTGCCTGACGCCCCTGCCCCCAAGGAGGCCCGCATCGGTTCGCTGATGGACGTTTTCCGCCAGCTCGCCTTCAACCCTAAAAAGCACCAGGACTTTGCATGGGTTTGGGTGGGAAAGTTCGCACTCAATATCGGATTCTCCTTCTTCTCGACCTACCAGTTCTACTTCCTCTTGGACCGCATGGGCTTCACTCCTGAGACCGCAGGCCAGCAGATGGCAGCGGTCGGCGGCCTCAGCCTTCTCGGGACGCTCCTGTTCACCCTCGGCGGCGGCTACTTGTCTGATCGGTTGCGGCGCCGCAAGCCCTTTATCTACCTGTCCTCGGCAATGATCGCCGCTGGTTCCATCACGATTGCCATCTCCCCGGACTTCCTCACCTACATCGTTGGCGGTGTAGTGCTGTCAGCAGGTGTCGGAGCCTTCAACTCGGTAGACCTGGCACTCGCCGCAGACGTTGTTCCGAAGGGGAACGAGAACGGCAAATGGATGGGCATCTACTTCCTCTCGGGAAGCCTCGCCAGCACTGTAGGCCCCGTCATGGCACCCCTGGTCCTCGCCATCGGCGGTACGGGTGCTAACTACACCGCGCTGTTCATCGTTGGCGGCCTTTTCAGCCTCGGCGCTGCTATCACCGCTGCCCGGGTGCGTGGGGCGAGATAACAACCCATCGAGGCGCGGACGTCGGTCCGCGCCTCCTTCAATGACCATTCCCGGCACCGAGGACAAACGTTTCTTACTGGGCCACCTAAACACACAGCCAAGCAGGAGAAAGGCTCTTGATGACTAGCATCGTTACGGAACCTCCCGGTACCGACCGCGACGAACAAGGCGACGCAAAAATACGCGAATGGCACGGGACCTTTGTCGGCCCGGCGAAAGCCTCGGACGCTGATGATCCCGCAGCTTACTTCCGGAGGGAATTCGAGCTTGCAGAACGTCCCAATCGCGCTACCTTACGTGTAACGGCACTCGGTATCGTGGTCCCGTACGTCAACGGAACAAGGGTGGGGGACGAAGTTCTCGCACCAGGGTGGACCTCGTATCGGCACCGCCTGGCTGTGAGCACCTACGACGTAACTTCGCTTGTTGTCCCGGGCGCCAACGCGTTCGGCGCCGTTGTCGGTGAGGGCTGGGCGGTAGGGGCTCTGACATGGGACAATCTGCGCCACAACTACTCGGACCGGCCGGCGCTCTTTGCTCAACTGGAACTTGAATATCCTGACCGGACGGAAGTCATAGCAACTGACGACAAATTCCGGGTGGGATCCGGAGGGGTTCGTGCAAACGGTATCTATGCGGGCGAGACTTACGACGCCCGAATGGAACCCGAGGGCTGGACACACGCCGGCTTCGAGGATGTCGAGTGGGCAGCGGTCGAGCTAGTCGACTGGCCCCTGTCCTCCCTGGTGGTTGCTGATTTCCCACCCATCAGGCGCATTGAAGAACTCGCACCTGTGGAACTCCGCGTCACCGACGCCGGGAAAACAGTCGTTGATTTTGGTCAGAACATCTCAGGATGGGTGCGAATCAAAGTCTCTGGCGAGGCCGGCACAGTGATCACGATCCGCCATGCTGAGGTCCTGACCCCGTCCGGAGAACTGGAGCGGGAGACGAACCGTACTGCTGAGGCGACCGATCGATACAGTCTTAGCGGTGAAGGCGAGGAAGTGTGGGAGCCGCAGTACACGTTCCACGGCTTTCGATATGCAGAGGTCGAAGGATGGCCCGGTGAGCTGGAGGCGGACGCACTTCAGGCCGTCGTTGTTCACAGCGACATGCCACGCACCGGCTGGTTCGAGACTTCCGACGAACTCGTTACCAAACTTCACCAAAATACGGTCTGGTCGATGCGCGACAATTTTGTTGGCGTCCCGACGGATTGCCCGCAAAGAGATGAACGAATGGGCTGGACCGGTGATCTGAACGCCTTTTCATCGACCGCAACCTACCTGTATGACGTGCGGGGGGTGCTGGGGTCTTGGCTCGCAGATCTGGCCGTCGAGCAGAAGGCAACCGGTGACGTTCCATGGACCGTACCTGACGTTATGACCAGCCCTTCGGCACCCACAGCCCTCTGGAGCGACGTAGCCGTGAGTCTTCCGTGGGAGCTATACCAGGAGTACGGCGACGCGGAAATCCTACGCAGCAGCTACGAATCGATGACCAGCCTCATCCGCCAGATCGGTTCGCTGCTGGACGAGCAGGGGCTATGGACTGCGGGTTTCCAGTTTGGCGACTGGCTGGATCCCGACGCACCTGCCACCAATGCGGCGGGAGGGAAGACAGATCGGTATCTGGTAGCTTCGGCCTACTTGGTGAAAACCACCAGAGAAATCACAGAAACTGCGGCAGTACTTGGCTATCGGCAGGACGAAGCCGAATTCCGTGCTTTGCACGAACGCGTCCTCAACGCATTCCGCCGCGAATACGTCACACCGGCCGGCCGTGTTGTCAATGAATCTGCAACCGCCTACGCCTTGGTCATCATGTTTGGCCTCCTCGACGAAGACCAAAAGCAGGTGGCCGGCAACCGCCTGGCAGAAATCGTCAAGAAGGCCAAGTACCGCATATCTACCGGTTTTGCGGGAACACCCCTCGTCACAGACGCCCTGAGCAGCACAGGACACCTGTCGGCCGCCTACCGGCTGCTGCTGGAAAAGGAATGCCCCTCATTCCTCTACCCGGTCACCATGGGTGCGACCACCATCTGGGAACGCTGGGACGCGATCCGTCCCGACGGTACTCTGAACTCGACCGGAATGACCTCCCTGAACCATTACGCGCTTGGTGCCGTGGCCAGTTGGCTGCACCGCGTCGTGGGTGGCCTGGAACGCCTGTCGCCCGGGTGGGAACACATCCGTGTTGCTCCGCAACCCGGAGGAGGACTGACATGGGCCAGAACAGCCCATGAAACCACGCGGGGCCGCGCCGAAGTCATGTGGCAGGTCGAATCCGATGTAGTGACGGTGGAAGCGCAAATACCGGCAGGTGCGACAGCAACAGTCATTCTTCCCCTGCATCCGGAAAATGCCGTGGAAGACGTAAGTTCGGGCAACCACAAATGGCAGTACCAGGCTGCTGAGCCGTACGGCCAGCGCCCGTCGTTCACTCTAGATTCACCGCTGATGAAAGTGGCCGAGAATCCGGAGGTCTGGGATGCCGTGCTTCGGGCAATCACCAAGCACCTTCCCCACTTCCCCGTTGAAACGACAGAGTTGGACTGCAGGCCAGAGTCCGTGAACACCATTCTCGAAAGTATGCCGGGAGCCCCAGCAGGTCTCAGGGGTGATCTTCAAGCGGCACTGGCAGGCTGAGTCATCAAAGCGGCCACCGCCGAACCATCACTGGTTCGACGGTGGCCGCTTCGGCGTTACGAAGATCATGAAGCCAAGCCTGGCTGTCACTGACTGCCTCCGATATCCGGTGCTCTGCGGTGGCGTTGGCGCAGGCCAGTGACGTAAGTGACCACTCTTTTCGCGCAATCCCTGCAGCCGAACTCTCGGGTCCAATCTTTTGCCAGCCAAGGAGGGACTTGTGCCGGGTCTCGTAAGCCGAAATATGAGAATCACCTTTGAGAACGCGGTCCTCCTCGAACTGCTATTCCAACATAGGAAGCAGGAAGCAGGAAGCAGGAAGCAAGAAGCCAGCGGCCCAACACATTGCCTGAAGATCCTGGCGACCGTTGCAGGGACAGACGCCTTAGCCGATGACCCTGTTGCGGTGGGCAACTTCGATTTCTCATGGAGTACCAACGCCTGCTCGCAGGCAGCAGCGGCTAAGGCAGATTGCCCGTGTTTTATTGCCTTGGCGGCGTTCGGGATGAAGAAGGGTTCGGGATGTCTCGACCGAGCAGTGGGAGGAGGACGCTCACAACAAAGCCGAAGCTGAAGGCTATTAGCCGCCGAGTGAGAAGGCAGCCTGAAAGCGCCCGCCTGCAGCTCCCAGGTTGCCACCTCTCGGTGACGTTCGAAAAGTGAGCCATTGTGACGGCGGCGGAGTTCAGCGAAATGGCTCACTTTTCGACCATCGCTGACACCATCACTGCCGAGGGGCCCGGTGTCGAGGCGAGCGTTTCATGGTCTTAGTCCCCGGACCGGCGCCACAAAACGACCGACCCCTTCGCAGGGAGAACGGTCCTCTCATGCCCTTATTAGCCGGTGACCGCCATCAGTTGCCAGTAGCGGCGGTCACTGGATGGTCGTCCCGCAGCGCTGCTTCCATGATCTGCGGGACCGGGATGACCTTCACGTAGCGCCGGTCAACCTTCTCAATCGCCTTGCGATGCAGGATGCCGTTGTGCTTAAGCCAGAGAATTCCGCGATCCGCGGTGACTGTATCTACGGTTCCCTGATCCACAAGCCGGTCTTTATCCCAAACCTCCGCCACCAGGCCTGCGAGGACGGTCCAGTCGTCAACTGGCTGCCAGCTTGAGTCCGACACCCTCACAAAACCGACTTCATTTGGCGCCCGATGAACGCGGTCGCAATACGGGATGACATCCGGGAGGCTGCGTCGAGTATTTTGGCATCCGTGCCGACCAGCACTCGGAAGCTGCCCCGCTCCAGGCCTTGGATGATCTTGGCCGCAGTTGCTTCGGGTGTGGTGGAAGGTGCTTTTCTGCCTTTGGGGTCGATCGCTTTGACCCCTGAATTTCCGCTGATGTCAGTGCTGATGTTTCCGGGGAAAACAGTCGTAACTGCAACAGCCGTGCCGCTCAATTCCTGGTAAAGACCCTCACTGAACTGCTTAACAGCAGCCTTTGTCGCTCCATAGAATGTTTGGCCGGCGAATGGGAGCAAGGCTGAGAGGCTGGATACGTTAAGGATGGCCGCTGCGGGACGACGCCGTAAGGCCGGCAGGAATGTCTTGCACATGTTCACGGTGCCCCAGAGATTTACGTTCATCACACGCTCAAAGTCTTCAAATGACAAGTCAGCCACAGGCACAAAGCGATGAATGATGCCCGCTACATTGATGAGCCCGTCGACGTGGCCGTGGAGGCTGGTGACGTCTTCGAGAAGCGCTGCGACGGCCTGACGGTCAGTCACGTTTACCACGTGGGTGCTTAGTGTGCCTGTTCTGGTTGCCAAGGCCTGTGTTCCTTCAAGCGCATCGGCGTTCAGGTCGACGGCGGCAACGGTTGCTCCCTTTCGGAGGAGCCCCAGCACTACTTGGCGGCCGATGCCGTTGCCGCCACCTGTCACTACGAACGTTTTGCCGCGAACCTGCATTTCAATGGCCTTTCTGTCGAAATGAATTAATGCTTTGGGTGCCCTGTCAGGACATTGGTCTCTGATACACGTCTCAGGGCCTGTGACCGGGGGCCGGACGTGTCGCCGGCGATTTCAGGGCGCGCCTGTCCGACGTTCCCCTTGCAGGGCGGGAGGTCAGTAGGTGTAGAGGGTGAACCTAGCAATTCCCGCTTCAGAGAGTCTGGTGGGGATGGCTCTGTCCGACATCGGAGGTGTGCCCACGAACGGGAAAGGAACCAGGGTCCCCGACGCAGTCTCATCACCGTTGATACGGCGGGTGACTATCAGTTCACCTGCCTCCAGCCGATACTCGGCTGCCGACAGGAAGGAAACTGAGGCTCCTTCGCCCGCAAAGGGCGTGACCCAAAAACCGCGACCGATGACGAAAGCCCCATCACCGTCCTCAATGACCAACCCGTAGGCAGGGTATGTGGGGGGTGCCGGGCTCCAGTCGGACTGGGTGTTAATCTGAAGCGCCGTTTGGCCGAACTGGAAAGAGGCTGACGGAGTCGCGTCGTTAAGCACGAAGCCTTGCATCCGGGCTTGAGGGTTCGTACGAATAATGGCAGCCGCCGCCGAGAGCAGGTAATAGGCGTCTTTGAGGCTCGCGCTGCTATCCGCGTCCGGGTCAATGTCGTCGACACCAAACGGGGATACCCCTAGTGCACGGTGGCCGCCGACTGCGGAGAACATTTGTGCGATGCCGACTATATCGGCTCGCAATTCGGGTATGAACAGCCGGCCTTTCCTGGCGGAGAATGCACTGAAGACAGGCTCGGCGTCATCTACGTACATATCAGGGGCAAGAAAATCCAGAGCTGGCGCCAGCGAATCCCAGATCGGGGCAACCGGGGCGACCGGTCCCCCACTCGGGTACTCACCGGGGCGCTTGCCGCCCGCGAGTGCGACTGGCCCGTCCAGGACGCTGTCGGCATCCAGCCAGGCATTTACGAACAATGGAACTCTGTGGTTTTGAGCTCCCGCGGAGGCGACAGCATCAACGTAGGAAGCATATGCAGTTGCCATGAAGGCCTCGTCCACGCGGTCTCCTTCACCGAACACCTCCTTCCAGGTGCCTTCGGTTCGGGATCCGTTTTCTTGCCAGTTTTGATGGACCGGAATGCCGGAATCAGCCGAGACGGCTTCGACCACTGCAGCGGGTACGCGCCCTTCAAAAGCCGCTTGCGCTGCTGGCGAGTAGTCCCGGGATGCTCCGAGGAGTCCGACTTCGTTCTCGACCTGGACCATCAGGACGGTGCCGTCATGGTCGGTGTCAGAGAGCCGCTGCATAAGCGCGGCAAAGGCCCGGGAGTCAGCGGCCTTCGCCTCGAACGAGAATGGGGAAACGTGCTCGATGCGGCGTCCGTCAGCCAGTTCAGCCCGGGGGAAGCGCCTCACGTCCTTCTTGACCCAGTGCGGTGCATAGGTAGAGGCGGCGTTCTTCCACGAACCAAACCACAGAGGAATCAGCCGCAGCTCGTATTCGTGCGCTGTGGCAATCATTGCGTCGATGAGGGTGTAGTCGAATTTGCCCTCTTCCGGTTCGAAAAGATCCCAGGCCACCGGGGCAAGTACGGTGTTGGCACCAAGAAGTTTAACGGTTGCGAAAGAACTCGCGATCGCTTCAAGGGTGCTTGAACTGGAGTTGTGCACTTCGGCGCCGACGATCAGGAACGGCTGGCCGTCAACTGCCAGGTAGGGGCCTGTCCACTGGTCTACGACGGTGTTTAGAATTTGATCCACGTTGGTTTCTTCCACTAATAGGCTCCATCGGCGAAGCCGAGCCTGATACGGATTTTTGGCGTTAGGTCCTACCTGAAGTGAGAACGGTCTTGGCCAGTGCGATTGGATGCCTGTTCGGGATCGCCCCTGATAACTTTCGACTGGGCTTTTCCATTCCTGGTTCTAGGGATTTCAGGCCGGGCGGCTGTCGCGCATCAAGTGCGCCAGGGTTTTCTCCGGTACCGGCATCCCGGAAATGTTGATGAACTGGGTCATGGTCATCGACGACAGCATGGCCAGGTGTTCGGCAGAGACTTCGGCCGAATTGAATCCGAGTGCTTCCATGACGCGGTTGCCCACTTGGGGGTGTTCAAACCATTCGCCCATGGGGGTGTCCATGGTGAGCTCGGTGACGATAACGTCGCCGGTCAGCGTGAGGCTCTCGTCATGCAGGATGGTGTGGGCATCAGTGCCAATTTGAATCCGGTATTCACCTGGGGCGACAACCCAGCGACCATATTGGATGTCCCAGTAGGCGAAGGCCCGTCGTGGAAGGTCGACTGTGACAGTCTTCGTTTCGCCGGGTTCAAGGTGCACCTTATCGAACCCCCGCAGTTCCCGTGCCGGACGTCGAACGGGGCTGGCTTGGGTTGCGACATAGACCTGAACCACGTGCTTGCCGGGCCGGTCTCCGATATTGCGTACATCGACGTTGACTGTGACGTCTTCGCTTGATGTCACTGTCACCCGGGGGGCTGACGTGGAAAAAGACGTGTACGAAAGGCCGTGACCGAACGGGTATCGGATAGCTGTGTCGAAGGTGGTGAAATAGCGGTAGCCGACCATTACACCTTCGCCGTACCGGACGTGCCCGCGTTCGCCCGGGAAGTTCAGGCTACTGGGGTGGTCCTGCAGCCGCAGCGGGATGCTTTCCGCCAGGTGCCCGGAAGGGTTTGTGCGGCCAAAGAGGATGTCCGCAATTGCGTGCCCTCCTCCCTGTCCCAGCAGGAAGCCTTCGAGGATGGCATGGACATCGTCATGCCACCCCTCCAGAGACACTACGCCGCCGTTTGATAGGACGACCACGGTACGGGGTGCGACGGCAGCTACCGCAGCGATCAACTCGGATTGGGTCGCGGGCAGATCGAGGTTTTCCCGGTCCATTCCCTCAGACTCAGACGCTTCGTCGAGGCCTGCAAAGATCACCGCGATATCGCAGCGGCGGGCCGTATCAAGGGCCTCCTGCCGCAGCGTCGCGTCTTCATCACCGCCGATCGCGAAACCCTGTGCATAAATCACCGTCACCTCCTGCTCTCCCGCGAGGGCACGTATAGCCCCGAGAGGCTGGTCCAGGTGGGTGGCATTGACATGCGCGCTGCCTCCGCCCTGGTAACGTAGCTTGGCAGCGAATTCGCCGATGACTGCGAGGCGGGTGCCGGCTTTCAGTGGCAGGGTTTGAGCCTCATTTTTGAGCAAGACCGCGCAGTCGGCTGCAAGCTCTCGAGCAATGCGATGTTGAGCGGTGTAGTCGATATCTGTCGTTGATTCGGGAACGTACTGGGTCAGTGCGGCAATCCTGGCGACGCTCTCGTCGAGCTCATGTTCGTCCAACTCGCCCGAGCGCACCGCTGTACGAAGATCGTGGTCATGCGCGGCGCTACCGCCTGGCATTTCGAGGTCCAATCCTGCCCGAAGGCTTGCCACCCGGTCCGTTACAGCGTTCCAGTCGGATACAACGACTCCGGAAAAGCCCCACTCATTACGAAGCACCTCGGTAAGCAGCCAGGGGTTTGCCGATGCAAACTGTCCGTTGACCTTGTTATAGGCCGCCATGACGGTCGCTGGTTGCGCCTCTGTGACAACCCGTTCGAAAGCCGGTAGATAGATCTCCCGAAGCGTTCGCTCATCAACGTCCGCGCTGATCGTCTGCCGGTTCGTCTCTTGGTTGTTCGCTGCAAAGTGCTTGACCGAGACTCCCGGGCCTTCGGACTGGAGGGCCTTAACGAAGGCGGAGCCCAGTACCCCGGTGAGGTGAGGATCCTCCGAATAGTATTCGAAGTTTCGTCCGCACAACGGGGATCGTTTTATGTTGATTCCCGGACCAAGGACAATGTGTACGCCTTGGGCGAGGGCCTCTTTCCCGATGGCGGAGCCCAAACGCGCCGCTATGCCCGGGTCCCAGCTGGAGCCGATCGCGACGCCGGGAGGGAAACACGTGGCTGGGTCGCTTTCGAACATTGCGAGGTGGTCGTGGCGTCCTGACTGGTGGCGCAACCCGTAGGTTCCATCGGCCAGGGTCACTGCAGGAAGGCCCAGTTCGTCGATGGGTTCGGTTTCCCAGAAATTCTGCCCGGACAGCAGGGAGGCCTTTCGGTCGGCAGGCATGCCGGCTATTTCAGTCATGGCACTGGTATCAACAGTGGCACCGGTCTGGGCTTGTGTTTGATCGGTCATTGACAGAGCTTTCAGAGGTCGAGGTTATGGGTTAGCTGGTGAGCGCGCCTGCGGCGAGGTCGGCAGATTCTTCCAAGGAACCGGTCACGATCGCTTCAACAACCAGATCGGCGGCACCCAAGGTTTGTGATTGGGCACTTACTGTGATGAGTCCTGGCTTTCCGGTGGGACGGATGACGGCCAAGGCCCGTCCGCGGAATGTCGTGCGGGTGTTGCCCGTGAAGGCCTCTTCGGAGGCGGGCTCTGCAGTTCCGAAACCAATGAGTTCTCCGGGCCCGGTAACGTCCAGAACCACCCGTTCATCCGCGAGCATCTCCACCACTCCACTGCCGTCGGTGATAGCAATGTCGGCGAAGAGAAGATCCGCACCGTCCGCGATGACCGTGCCGGCGCTGCTCGTGACGCGTAGTCCAAGTTCTCCACTGGCGCTTCTAAGCTCTGTGCGCGACACCTCGCAATTATTGCGGTACCCAATCGCGGTTAGATTCCCCGGTTCGTAGGGAACAGTGAATTTGGCAAGATATCCCCGCTTTCGCCCTGCACGTCTGCGGGCTATGCGCCGGCCGTTGAGGAACAAGGCGACGTGGTCATCTGCGGAGTACACTTCAACTTCTGCCTTGCGTCCTTCGCATCCTCGCCAGGACCAGCTTTCTACGGCGTCGGTAGTGCGCCATGCTGATCTCACCATGGCAACGCCACTGCGGTCTACGGGCCGTACGCCGATGGCAGGAGCGTCCAGGCGCCCCCATGCTGCCTGGGCGAGCCGCAGCGTGATGTCCGGTTGCCCGATAAGGTCGAACATTCCAGGACCTGCAACTAGGTATGGGAAGGGTTTAGCTAAGCCGGCGCGTTTTCCGGGCACCCACACGGCTACTCCGGCCTCCCCCAGATACTCCCAACCCGCCCAGACAAAGTCGCCGATGACCGCGGGGTTTTCCTCTACGAGGTGCCAGGCACGTGCAACATCGCCGGGCAGGGTTTCGGAACCAAGGATGACCCGCTCCGGGTACCGGCGCACGTCCCCTTTGTAGCGGCCCAGGCCATAGTTGTAACCAGCCACATCCACGGCCGCGAAAGCGTCTCGGGTAGCCCTGTCCGCACGGGGAAGCCGTGAGACCAGATCCATCATGCGGCCAATCTGGTTGATCATCACATTCGCCTCGGTAGACCCCGCCATGGAGGATTCGCCCTCAACCGGAGGTGAATCTTTATAGGGGGACTTATCCATGGACACCAGGGTGCTCAGGAAAAGGTTGGTAGCCAGTGTCACCGGCCGGTCATGATCAATGGAGTGGAGGTATTCCGTAATCTCGCGGGTAAGCGCCACGCCTTCGGCCGTGGCAGTCTCAGGGATCTCATTGCCGGCGGCGTACATGATCACGGAGGGGCGATTGCGGTCCTTCTCGACCATACGGTCCGCGTCCTCCCGCCAGGTTTCCCGAAAACGCCATGAGGCATCGTGCTTGGTTTTCGGAACTACCCAATAGTCGGCCAGCTCATCGAGCACATACATTCCCAGTTCGTCGCATGCATCCAGCAGGTGCCTGGACATGGGATTGTGTGCGCTGCGGATTGCATTGAAGCCTGCAGCCTTGAGCAGCCGGACGCGGCGGTACTCTGCTGCTCTGTGGGTTGCGGCTCCCAGGACCCCGTTGTCGTGATGGATGCACGCACCACGCAGCAGGACAGTTGTGCCGTTGATCCGCAGCCCGTAATGGGTGTCAACGGAAATTGTCCGCAGACCCACCATTTCGCGTCGTTCATCAACGACCGAGCCATCCAGTTCGAGGCGCGCGGCGAGTTCGTAGAGGTGCGGCGTTTCCGCCGACCAAACGTGCGGGTTGTCGATGCGCAGGACCACAGCACCGGTGCTCCCGCCAGCGGCACCGGCGGCAACGACTTTTCCTCCGCGCGAAAGCTCGATAGCCACCTGGGTCTCGCGCGCGTCGGCGTTCACCAGCCCGTACTTGACCTCCACAATTGCCGCTTCATTTGAGGTCGCTTTCGTCCGCAACTGCAGACCGTCCGCAGCGAAATGGACCGCTGGCCGAAAGACAAGTGACACGGCACGGTACAGGCCTGACCCCGGGTACCATCTGCTGGCAGGTTGGGCAGAGTTGTCGACGTCGACAAGGATCTCATTATCCTGGCCCCACAGAACATGATCGGTTATCGACAGTTCGAATTCCGTATAACCGCTTCTAAGCGTCCCGACAGGTGTGCCGTTCACCGAGACAGTGGAATCGCCCTGAACGCCCTCAAACCGCAACGCAAGGTTAGTCGCCGGGTCCACGCCGGCGCGCCAGGTTGTCCTGTAGGCGTACCGGCCGCCCGGATAGTAGGCAACTTCAGCGCCTCCTTCTGCATCAGCCCGGCGCTGTTCGTGAATCATGGCATCGTGAGGAAGCCGAACTAAGGACCAGCTGTCGGAGGCTCGGACGCAAAACTCCCAAACGTCCAGGTTCAACATCTCTGTAACACGCGACGCCAGGGTCATCTTTGTCCTTCCGGTTGCGGGGCACTGAAATTCCGCAGACTTGCTATTGATCCAGACCAGCGAAACACACCAATTGACGCGTGTCAATGGCCGTGTTTGGTATATTGACGCGCGTCAAAAGGGGCAGTACCCTCGCTATGAATAGGGGCAGTACCCTCGCTATGAATGACACAAAGGTCCGCGTTTTCCAGAACGCGTCAGTCACCGGATGCCAATGGAGCCATTATGACCACCAAGCTTCTTTCCCTGGTCCGAAGAACGGGCACCCCAGGGACCGTCGGCGGATCGCCGCTGATTCTCCGGATCCGCCCTCAGTAGCGGATGCCTTCCCTGTCTCGGAGTGCAGCAAGACGCATGCCTGCATACCTCGCGCTTCGGGCGAATACAGAACAGTCCTACCGGCAAGGAGCCAACCATGTCACGCAGTTTCCCCGACGGTTTCCTCTGGGGGGCAGCGACAGCTGCCCACCAGGTGGAAGGCAACAACATTAATAACGACTTCTGGAAGCTCGAACTCGACGCAGCCGAGCACGGTGTGGAATTCAGCGGTGACGCACTCGACAGCTATCACCGGTATGAAGAGGACATGCGACTCCTGGCTGGGGCGGGGTTCAACACTTACCGCTTCAGCCTTGAATGGTCCCGCATCGAACCCAGCCCAGGCAAGTTTTCCCAAGCCGAACTGGCCCACTACCGGCGGATGATCGAGGCGTGCCAGCGTCTCGGACTTCAACCCGTGGTGACCCTGCACCATTTCACACATCCCCTGTGGTTCGACGAGCAACGATGGTTGGCCGATGACGCCGTAGACCTCTTCACCCGCTATGTTGAGCAGGCCTGCACCATCCTTGAGGGCGTCGAGTGGGTATGCACCATCAATGAGCCAAACGTTGTTGCCATCAACCATGGCATGCAGCGCCGTCTGGCCGTCGCTGGCGAGGTGTATGACCCGGAAGAGAACTACCTCCCGGACCCGGAAATCGGCCGCGTACTAATCCGCGCACACCAGGCCGCGGCCAAGATCGTTCGCACCAGAACCACCGCCAAAGTCGGTTGGACGGTCGCGAACCAGGCTTTCACGGTGACGCCCGGGGCTGAGGACAAGCACACGGAGATCCAGTACATCTTCGAGGACATGTACTTGGAAGCGGCAAGGGGTGATGACTTCATCGGCGTTCAGTCATACACAAGTCAGCCTATCGACGCCGACGGAATCGTTCCCCACCCGCCGCACCCCGACAACACCATTGTGGGTTGGGCATATCGGCCGGATGCGCTTGGGATCGCGGTACGGCACACCCGTGAGGTCCTGCCGGATATACCCATCGTGATCACCGAAAATGGCATTGCCACAGCAGACGATGAACGCCGGATCGCCTACATCAATGACGCTCTGAACCACCTTCGGGACTGCATGGACGAGGGTGCGAACGTACTCGGATACATCCACTGGAGCCTGCTCGATAACTTCGAGTGGGGCCGCTGGGCGCCGACTTTTGGTCTCGTTGCAGTGAATCGGGAGACTTTCGAACGCATTCCCAAGCCGAGCCTTCATGTCCTGGGCGCCCTCGCGACGGCGAACGCACTGTGACCACCACAGCGAACAGAACCCTCACCAATGAAAGCGAACGTCTTATGACTTCCGAAGTTCACCCCTATCAAAATCCGTCACTGCCCATCGAGGAACGGGTGCAGGATCTGCTGGGCCGGATGACGCTCGAGGAAAAGGCGGCCCAGACTGCGTCCCCCTTTGGATCAGCCGTTGATGTCCACAACCCGCCCCCGACCGGATGGGGCAGTGCGACAGCGGCCCTTTCGACGCTGGGCCTTCCACCCCGAGAAGCCGCAGAAAAAGGCAACGAACTTCAGCGAAAGCACATAGAGGATACCCGTCTGGGCATCCCGGTCCTGCTGGCCGAGGAAGCGCTCATCGGACTGAAAGTGCGGGACGCAACTACCTACCCCGACGCCATCGCCCAAGCCGCCACCTGGGAGCCCGAACTGGTCGAAGAAATGGCCCGGGCCATTGGCGCGCAAATGACGCGGATCGGAGTGCGGCAGGCTCTTTCCCCGTTGGCTGACGTGGCACGCGACCCGCGGTGGGGACGTGTGGAGGAGACCTACGGCGAAGAGCCCTACCTCGTAGGATCCATGGCAACCTCTTTTGTCCGCGGGCTGCAGGATACCGACCACCATGCGCCCGTCATCGCGACACTGAAACACTTTATCGGTTACGGTGCCAGCGACGGCGGGCGGAATACCGACCCGGCGCAAATCGGCCAAAACGAGCTCAGGGAAGTCCATGGGGTGCCCTTCGAAATGGCGATCGGCGCCGGCGGGGCCAAGGGCGTCATGCCCGCCTACAATACACTCGACGGTGTTCCGGTAACTGGTTCCAAAAAGTACCTGCAGGACCTGCTGCGCCGTGACTACGGATTCGAAGGCCTTGTGACCTCCGACCTCAATGCAGTGTCCCAGCTCTACACCAAGCACGGCACCGCCGCGGACAGCAGCGAGGCCTTTGCCCAGGCTCTGCGGGCCGGCGTTGACCTGGACCTGGACAACGCCGTCAACTCCGAGCGGATCGTTGAAGCTGTCAGGAACGGGGTGCTGGCTGAGGCCGATTTGGACCGGGCAGTTTCCAACGTCCTTCGAGCGAAATTCGGGCTCGGTCTATTCGAGCAGCCCTACACGAACCTGGATGAGGTTCCCGAAACCCTGGATTCACCGAACGAACGGACATTAGCCCGTACCCTGGCCGAAAAAGCCGTCGTCCTGCTACAGAATAAGCCCGTTGACGGAGCTGATCCCCTGCTGCCTCTCGACGGGAAGGTACGCACAATAGCGGTGATCGGTCCCAACGCTGACCGCCCGATGGGCCAGCTCGGAAACTACAGCTATCAGGTGCTCGACAGCATGACGAAGCGCTTCGCCCTGGCCGCTGACCCCCAGGCGCGCCTCGAGAACGCAGAGGCAGCGACGGCCGGCGCGGACGAGGCAAAACTGCTGGTCGAATCGGTTCCCGTGGTTACCTTCCTTGAAGGCATTAAGCGTCGCGCCGGCAACGACATCACGGTTCTCTACGAACGGGGATGCCCCGTCGCCGCAGAAGACAGAACCGGGTTCGACGCTGCAGCCGCCGCAGCACAGGCAGCAGATGTGGCCGTAGTCGTGGTCGGGGACCAGGCAGGTATTGGTTCCTATGGCACCGTCGGTGAGGGAATCGACAGCACGGATTGCACTCTGCCCGGAGTGCAGCGTGAACTGGTGGAGGCGATTGCGGCAACGGGTACCCCGACCGTCGTAGTACTCAGCCACGGACGCCCCTACGCACTGAAGTGGATGACGGAAGCCGTGCCGGCAATTATTTCCTCCTTCTTTGGCGGTGAAGAAGCTGGCAACGCGCTGGCCTCGGTGATCTTCGGTGACGTGAACCCCGCCGGACGGCTGCCGATGTCCATGCTGCAGTCCGCTGCCTCAGCGCCGCTCCCCTACTGGCGAACACTGCAGCCAAGCTCTTACTTCAATGGGGAGACAACCGCAGTGTTCCCCTTCGGACATGGGCTCAGCTACACCCAGTTCGCCTACCCGGATCTGGTGGCGGAGGCGCACGAAGCAGCAACCGATTCAACAATCCGTCTGACGTTTACCGTCACCAACACCGGAGAGCGCGCCGGCGAGGAAGTCGTCCAGGTGTATGGGCGGGATGTGATCGGCAGCACCGCCCGGCGCGGGCGGGTCCTGGTCGCTTTCCGGAGGATCTCCCTGGACCGGGGAGCGGCCGCAAAAATTGCCGTGAGCGTCCCGGCAAGCATGTTCGCGCTGTGGGATGCTGAACGGGGCTGGGTTGTGGAGCCGGGCCTCATCCGCTTCTACATAGGAGGCTCGTCAGCCAACACGCCCCTGCAGACCAAGGTAACGCTGACTGGCGGGGACCACCTTCCGGGACCGAACCGCCAGCTTTTCAGCACCGTGTTGGTGGAGACCGGGTCGTACGAGGACTTTGCCGCCCAGATCACGGCAGCGAAGAATGTGGACACCCTTGACGTTGCCCCCGTGACGGCCGAAAGCACGATTCGCGACTGGCTCGACCACCCTGTGGGCGGCGAGCTGCTGCGGGCAATGATGGGCGGGGCAAGCGAAGAAATGCTCGCCCCTGCAATGGGAATGACCCTCGCCCAGATGGCCTATTACAGCCAAGGGCAGCTACCAGAATCAGTAGTCGATGATTTGGTGGCGAAAGTTCAGAACGCTGGGACGCGGGTCGCCATCTAGCAGGCCTATAACAAGTGGGAGCCGGTCCTAAAGGACCGGCTCCCACTTGCTTCCACTGCGATCCCTGAGACAGGACAGCGGTGGCAGATCTCCTGCCTGCCCGCACCCCGAGAGGCTATACCTGGGCTATTCCGGATTTAAACGCCAGCGCGACAAGCTGTCCACGATCCCTTGCCCCCAACTTTGTCATAGCCCGGTTGAGATGCGTTTTGACCGTTAACGGGGAAATGTGGAGTTCGCGGGCAATGGCAGGGTTGTCCATGCCGGTGGCAGCGGCAGCCACCATGTCCCGTTCCCTGGGCGTTAGTTGGCCGACGAGCCGAAGCAGCTGCGGATCGGGCGCGGCCGGTGGCCGTTGAGCTGTGGCGGAGATGTGGCGGATGGCTGCGGACGCCGCAGTTGTCGACAGGGTCGTTTGCCCCGCGGCGGCGTTCAGGACAGCCGCGACCAGTTCGTCAGGGCTTGCGCCCTTACTCAGGAATCCTGATGCGCCGGCTTCAAGGGCTCCGATGACGTCCCTGTCGCCGTCGAACGTTGTGAGGACGAGAATTTTGACTTCCACGAGGGTCTCATCGCTTCGTATGGCACGGGTTGCTGCCATGCCATCGAGAACAGGCATTCGCAGGTCCATGAGGACCAGATCGGGCTTCAGCTGCCGGGTCATGCGGACAGCTTCACGTCCATCCGAAGCTTCGCCCACAATCGTGATTCCCGAGTTCTCCAGGATGCCGCGCAGGCCCGCCCTGATCATGGATTGATCATCAACGATGAGTACCGCCGTCATTCCCTCTCCTTCGTCTTGATGGCTGGCAAAGTTACTCTCAGTAGGAAGGTACCGTTTTCATCCCGGGTATACAGGTTGCCGCCTGCGGACTCGGCTCGTTCCCGCATGCCTATCAGGCCATAGCCGCCCTGACGGTCACGACCGGGCCTGTAGGTGTTCGAAATGGTGAGGATAACGGATCCATCCTGCGCGTCGAGTACAAGGGATGCCCGCCCGTCTCCGTGCCGGTGGGCGTTGGTAAGTGCTTCCTGGACCGCACGGTACAGCGCGGCCTCCCCCGCTGGAGAGACACCAGGCAGCGGTTCGATGGTGGCATCGATTGCAAGGCCCAGCTCCCGTGAGTTCTCCAGCAGGGCCGGGATGCCTTCAACGCTAGGGATGGGTCCGGCATCATCCCGATGACCGGCGGAACGGAGAATGAGGAGTATGTCCTGGAGTTCCCTTAGCACGTTTCTGCTTGCTGCCCGCACCTGTTCGAGTGATTCTTTCGCCCGCTCTCGGTCCTGGTCCAGAGCCTTTTCAGCGGCGCCTGAATGGACGTTGATAATGGCGATATTGTGTGCCACGGCGTCGTGCAGATCCCTGGCGATTCTGATTCGTTCTTCGCCGAGTCTGCGGTGGATTTCGCTGTCCTTCGCCGCGGCCGAAGCAGCGACCTTATCCCGGAGAGCAGAAATTGCTTCGTTGTGGGATCGCAGAGCGTATCCGGCTGAAGCGGCAGCTGCCGTCCATACAGGCAAGCTTAACGACACCACGTCAAATGGTTCGAGCCCCAAGAAGACCAGACCGCCGACATAAAGGGTGCAGGCGTGTAAAACCGGAAGAGCAACCGAGGCCGCACCGGAATGGCGCAGCGTCAGCGAGAAAATACAGACCTGGGCTATGACCCAGACAGGTATTGCTGCTCCGGGAACGCCTGCCACCAAGGCACTGGCAATGATTGCCGCGCCAGCGGCGGAGGTCGGGAACTTCCGACGCCAGGCGGCAGCGATGAGCATTGCTGCGACCAGGACGACGCCTTCATAGGTTCCGGCCGTTGCTCCTCTCATGAGTTCCGACAGGAAGGCGAGGACGGCAGCAGCATCGAGCGCAACCTCCCACCGAGAACCCGGCTGGGTGAGAGTCATGTCAGCGGTGTCCGATGGGGAATGGCTCGGCGTCGGCTGCGTCCTGTTCAGCATTATCGGTACCCCTGGCTTCCTGATGTGCCACAGTATTGAGGTGGTGGCCCTCGACATCAAGTGCGGGCAGGCGTGCCGCCCACGATTTGGGCATCCACCACGCGGAGCGGCCCAAGAGCGCAAGCGCGGCGGGAACAATAACCATCCGCACGATGAAGGCATCGGCAACGACACCCACGGCCAACGCAAGGGCTATCGAACCGACTAGGGAAGAATGACTCAAGGCAAACCCTCCAAAGACCGCCGCCATTATGCCTGCGGCGGCGACCACCACGCCGGCGGAGGTTTTGAAACCGTGAAGAATTGCCTGTTTGGGATGGATTCCCTGCCCGTATGCCTCCTGGATCCGCGTTACAAGAAACACCTGATAATCCATGGCAAGACCAAACAGGATGCCGGTCAAGATAATCGGCAGCAGGCTGAGCAGAGGATTTCCTTGCGGAGCCTGGATCACGTCCCCCAGCCACCCCCACTGGAACACTGCGGTGGTCGCTCCCAGTCCCGCACCCAAAGACAGAAGGAACCCAGCCGTGGCAACAACGGGAACAAGCACGGAACGGAACAGGATGACCAGCAGGATCAGGGAAAGGCCGACAATCAGGGCAACATAAAGTCCTAGGGCCTGCCTGAGCTGCGCGTCCGCATCCAAACCCAGTGCGGTGGCTCCGGTGACGTACAGGTTGGCTCCGGGAAGGTTATGTGCTTCGGCGCGGATGTCCCGCACCAACTGCATGGTCCGGTCGTCGAGGGGACCGGATTTGGAAATCACGGACACTATCGCCGCGTCTCCGCTGCTGGCCACGCCTGCGGGCACCGCCAGCGCCACATTGTCGATCCCTGCCAGGAACTCCTGAACTTCGGGGATTCTTTCCTGCAGCCCGCCTCCAGGGGTTTCAACGAGGACCACAAGGGGATCCTGTGAGCCCTGCCCAAATTTGTCGCTGACGGTCTGGTAGGCAGCCCGTTGCGTTGATTCCGGATCTTCGCCGCCAGGTACTGAAAGGGTTGTTTTCATCGACAGCAACGGCAAGGCGATCAGCATGAGCAGCAGGGTGCCGCCAACCACTGAAACAAGAGGCCGGGTCACAACGAACTGCGCCCAACGGGAGAGGAATCCCGGCACCCGTGTAGGGACACGTGCCGGCTCGGCAGCGGAAAGTTGCCGCCGGTCCCGCTTGGACAGAGCCCGAAGACCCATGAATGACATCAAAGCAGGTAGCAACGTCAGTGACATCAGCACCGCCACACCGACTGCAACGGCCGCGGCCAGTCCCATTTCTCCGATGAACGGAATGCCAACAACCGTAAGTCCGGCCAGGGCAATGATGACCGTCGCCCCCGCGAACACAACTGAAGAACCTGCCGTGCCAGTGGCTCTGCCAATGGCCGCGTCGACCGTACGGCCCTCGCGCAGCTCCGCACGGAATCGGGCAAGAATGAAGAGGCTGTAATCGATGCCGACAGCGAGGCCAAGCATCACAGCCAAGATCGGCGTGACACTGCCAATCGGACTGATAGACGAATACGCAAGGATTCCGAGAATCCCGGTTGCGACGCCGATCAATGCGCTCAGCATGTTCGCGCCCGCCGCGACAAGGGAGCCAAAGGTTAAGACCAGGACAAGAAAAGCAATGCCTGCCCCGACGGCTTCAGACGGTCCCAGGATCTCAGGAATACCCGAGGCAAGGGACCCGCCCACCTCGGCTGTCAGCCCTTGCCCGCGGACCGCTTCCGCAACTTCGGTGACGTTTTTTTGCACAGTCTCACGCTCAGAGTCCTCTAACCCTTCAAGGGATACCTGGATGACCGCTGTCGTGCCGTCGGCAGAAAGGAACGGACGCGCCGGATCCCGTGGGTCCAGGACTTGGCTGACGTTGGGAAGGGAACGCAGCTGCTCGATTCCCCTAGTCAGGGAATCCGCCGGCCCAGGGGCTGTCAGCCCGCTCCCGGCAGGCGACTGCACCACAAGCTGCAGTCCGCCAGACCCCGCGGGTGTGGACGGAAAATGCTCCTCCAGCAGGCCCATGGCCTTGCTGGATTCGGTGCCCGGCACGTCGAAGGCACCGTCGCTAAATTTCATCCCGCCCAATGCAACGACCGAAACCACAGCCAGAAGACCCAGCCAAACAGTAATGGCAGCGATACGATGACGGCCCGCCAGCCTCCCAATCCGGGCAAGAAATGCAGCCATGCGAAAGTCCTAACAATATTGATGGAAAGGGTGTGTCTTGAAAGCCCTTCACCAATGATCTGAGGACAGCAGCTTATGGACATCCGTCGAACGCAGGTGCGTTGGTACTGCATTGGCAGTAGGAATTAGTCCTACCGCCGGGTGGTGTCTCTTTGGATGACTGTGAAACCACGCGCGTACTCATCGGTTGCTTCAGGCGGGATCCGCAGCTCCTGGCCGGAGACGATGTGGCTGACCAGTTCGCGTACGTTTAGCTCCAAGTCCATGCTGATGGACGTAATTGTCGGAGTCGAAGCTCGGGCGATCACAGAGTTGTCGACCCCGATAATTCCCATCTCCGCGGGAATGCTGATCCTTTCTCGAAGAGCGGCTCCCAAAATCGCCAAGGCCACCTCATCGTTGTAACACGCTAAACCAACCCGTCCCGCCGGAAGGCTGCGCACTGCTTTCAAGGCGTCGTTGCTGGTAAGGCCAATCTCCAAGGTAGGTAGAACTTCCATAGCGTGGAGGCTGCCATATTCGAGCACTCCCTTCTCGCGTTCCGGAGCGCTGTATTGCTCCCGTTTCGATCGCGGGCGGACAACAGCAATGCGCTTGTAGTCCTGGCCTAGAAGATGCTCAGCCTGAAGGCGGCCGATAATTACGTCTGCCGCAGCCTGGAAAGCCTGGGATTGTCCAATCACGTAAATACCCTGTTTTTCGAGCCGCTCAATGTCTTCAGGGCGGAGCGGAGCCATAGTTACGATCGAGTGAGGACGCAGCCCAAGGACCGCGTCCTGAAGGGTATCTTCTGATGACGAAAGCCGAAGCAGGTTCGTCAGGCCTTCCTTCGCCAACCCTTCTGTCAGGAGATCCACGAATTCGCGAACGGTCGGCCCGAAAGTGATATCCGGTATGAGCGTGATGACGATGTCGCTTTTACCACGGACCAGTGTTCGTCCAGCCAACGACGGGCGGTAACCCATAGCCGCCGCTGTTTCTCTAACCTTTGCGACCGTTTCTTCGGAAAAAAGGTGAGCACGGCCGTTGAGAATCTGACTCACCGTAGACCTGGAGACCCCTGCACGAAGAGCAACGTCAGCACTGCCTGTCATTACAGCTTCCTTCTCTCCCCTGCGCCAGGACCTTCTGGCGGCCTGATTGACACGCTTCAACGACATGCCCAGCCTACCGCAGTCCCCCCAAGATTCAACTATTGACGCGTGCCAATGAGAGTGTTTAGCTGGATAAAGGCCTGCTCGGCCATCCCCCCAATACGCACATAACCGAGTCCGTCGGCTGCTTTGCCGCGGCAAACTGGAGGGCCCGATGCCTCACCTCTATCCCCAGGTCCTGGACGTACAGGTCAAGGACGCGAAGACGAAAGACACAGCTATCAGCACCGCCGTTCAGGAACTCATCCCAGAAGCGATTAGGAGCCGCACAGGTATCTCAGTTACCCGGTGCAGCATCATTGATTTTCAGATTGCGGTCGACCTGTCCGTACCATGCGGTGAAATCCACGAAAGAGTCAGAAGCTGAGAGCCGATGAAAACCGGGCTCCAGACGAAGGACCCGGAGCTGAGACCACCACTGAGAGCGAACGGACGGACGCTGACGGTTTCCTCCTCTTTTGGCAGTCAGACCGTACAGGACTGTGGTCCGCCTCTCATGAATCTACTGGCCGGATTCATGAACGGCCGCACGGTCGCAGGTACTGGGACCCTTCGGCCGCGGGTGGCTAAGAGTCACCGGCTGGAATGCCGACAGGCACAGAACGAAGGTACTGCGGATGCAGTATCTGAAATACCACAGCGGCGGGCTTACTTCCTGCGGCTTGGGCGAGAGGCTGTAACTATCCCAACCGCAGGTGAAACCGAACAGCACCAACGTCGTCACCCCGCAGATACAGGAGCCGATTCCTTTGACATCAACAATTCAGCAGCCGCCACCGGCATCCGCACCGCTTCCGACCAACCGGTGCCCATTTGATCCCGACCCGAGGTACGAAGGTATCCGCACCTCGGACCCCGTACTGCGCGTCAACACTCCTGCGGGCTTCGATGTGTGGCTCGTCAGCGGCTATGAGGATGCGCGTACAGTCCTGGGCGACGCCGAGACCTTCAGCAATGTAGACGCCAGTTCATCCCACCTGATGGGCGACAAAGACAACCTTGGCGCACCCCCGCCACCGGGCGTCATGCTCAGGCATGACGGTGATTCCCACTCCCGGCTCCGCCTCCGCCTGGCCCGGGAGTTCATGGTCAAGCGGGTAGCGCGTCTTGAGCCATTCATCAGGGACCTCGTCGCTACGCACATCGACCGCATCGGACAGCGGAAAGGCCCGCTCGACCTCTACCGCGAGTTCGCACTGCCGGTCCCCGCTTTAGTGATCAGCGAGATCCTGGGAGTGCCCGAGGGGCAACGATCCGAATTTGAGCACGCTACGGCCTCTCAAGTCGATTTGAGCCTGTCTCTCGAGGAACGCCAGACGGCAGCCATCCAGAGCGCGGGCTTCTTCGCGAACCTCATCCACTCGAAACTGGAGAATCCCGGTGACGACCTGCTCAGCCGACTCATCCTGGAACCCACCGAGCGCCCCATGGATGCCGCAGAGCTCCAAGGGATAGCGCTCCTGCTTTTGGCCGCAGGTCATGACACCACGGCAAACATGATCACTCTTGGCACCTACGCCCTCCTGCAGCACCCGGACCAAGCTGCAAAGCTACAAAATCCGGCTGTCATGGAAACAGGCGTCGATGAGCTGATCCGGTATCTCACCATTGTGCACAACGGTGTCCTGCGCAAAGCGGTCAAAGACACCACCATTGCCGGACAAACAATCCGTGCGGGCGAACACGTGGCCGTGGTCCTTGAATCGGCCAACAGGGATAACCGGTTTATCTCTGATGGTGACCAGCTGGACCTTGAAAGGCGCTCTGCCCATCTCGGCTTTGGGTACGGACCACATCAGTGCCTGGGACAGCATCTTGCACGCCTTGAACTGCGCATTGCACTCCCCGAGCTGTTCCGCCGGCTATCGGGCCTGAGGGTAGAGACCCCGGAAACGGACATCCCTTTCAAGAACGACATGCTCGTATACGGAATCAAAAAGCTGATGATCAACTGGAATGAGGTAATTTCATGAACTTCGACATCAACGTAAGCAAGTGTGTTGGAGCCGGCGTGTGCGCCATCGCGGCACCCGAAATCTTCGACCAAAATGAGGACGACGGCATTGTCGTCGTCCTCAACGCGCACCCACCCGCCGAACAGGAATCGAAGCTGCGGGACGCAGCGGTACGTTGCCCGGCAGCTGTCATCACCCTGTCCAAGCAATGAGTCGTACCGGTCACCCCACCCCCAGGACCGTGATTGTGGGCGCCTCGGCAGCCGGAGTGAGCGCAGCCGAAGCCCTGCGCACGCGGGGACACGATGGCGACATTGTGCTCGTGGGCGCGGAAAACCACGAACCATATGACCGGCCGCCCCTGTCCAAGCAGGCGCTGCATGATCCAGTCTCAGTGGGAGCACTGAGCCTGCGGCCGCCCAACCACCTCCAGAACCTCGGCATTGACTTACGCCGCGGAGTTGCTGCGGTCCACCTCGACAGCCGGCACCGGAAAGTGCTTCTTGAAGACGGCACAGACCTTGAATTCGAACGTCTCATCATTGCCACGGGAGTCAACGCCAAACATCTTCCGGCAGCCAACAACATCTCCGGTGTCCACACGCTGAGGACAGTCGATGACGCACTCCACCTTCAGGGAGCCCTCTCAGCAGCGTCACGTCTCGTTGTTATCGGAGGAGGCTTCCTCGGAACTGAAATCGCAGCAGCGGCAATACAACGAGGAGTTGAAGTTGTTCTGGCAACCAAGGCCCCAACACTTCTGGAGAACGCACTCGGCAGTGAAGTGGGACAACAACTGACCTCCCTGCATCAAAAGCACGGCATCCGCCTTCGCGCGGGCAACGCGGCGAGCGTGCAGTCCCTACGAACGAACGGACATAGAGTCACAGGCGTACATTTCGCATCCGGCGGG
Source organism: Arthrobacter sp. TmtSoilC79 (assembly GCF_059739405.1). Taxonomy (NCBI): domain Bacteria; kingdom Bacillati; phylum Actinomycetota; class Actinomycetes; order Micrococcales; family Micrococcaceae; genus Arthrobacter; species Arthrobacter sp. TmtSoilC79. Next base: position 95,130 of record NZ_AP046052.1, read on the forward strand.
ACGGAAAACGCTGACCTGGTTGTTGTGGCGATTGGGTCGAAGCCAGCAGTGGACTGGCTCCGAGCCAGCAGTCTAACCCTGTCCGACGGTGTTGTTTGCGCAGCTGACTGCTCAGCCGGCGACGGAATATATGCAGTAGGGGACGTCGCCAGGTGGTACAACCCACTCTTCGATCTTTCAATGCGCATAGAGCACCGAACCAACGCTGTTGAGCAGGCCCTCCACGTCGCTGATCGAATCCTCGCAGGAGACAGACTTCCCTACACAACCGTCCCGTACTTCTGGTCGGATCAGTACAAAGTCAAACTTCAGGCCCACGGCTACCTCCGCGACCACGACGAAGTGCAGATTCTTCAAGGAAGCATCGAGGAGGGGAAGGTAATCGCGATTTACCGCAAAGGGGAAAGGCTAGCCGGCGTGTTGGGAGCCGGCGCAGCGAAAGCCGTCCGGCAGTGGCGCGCGCACATCGAATCCCGCACCAGTTGGGCTCAGGCGCTCGAACTAGCGCAATCGAATTCGTAAGATTACCCGACCACAAACTTTGGTAACCAGAGCCAGGAATGTCCCGACTTGCTTAGGAGTTGGTTGATGTCAGTGTTCAGCCAGCTTTGCTCCATGTTCGCCGCAGAGTGCACAACGCCATGGCGGGTTATGCCGGGAAATGTCACACCTACCGGTGCAGCCGGAGCCTGCGGGTGGACTGAGATACAGTCGATCACCAAGGAAACTGCCGCGGCTACTGCTTCGGGGGTCGCCGCGTGCGGAGTCGGTACGGTCACCGAGGAGTTTCGCCTTGATTCTTGTCTACCAGCCCTCCTTTGATACCCGTGACTCCAATGTCAACTGGTTGTGTCAACTATTCTTGGCCCCGGGCTGACGGGTATCTCTGGCCCCACCGGATGGGTCAGTGCGCGCGGTCTTTAATACACAATTGCGTGAATACATCCGTAGCTGTACTTTTGTTTCATGGAAACCCTCACTCACGCCCCGGTGCTGGCACGCTTCGGCTGCGCGGTCTCCGACCCAACCAGGGCCAGGATCCTTCTGGCCCTGGCTGAGGAACCGGCCTACCCGTCCGACCTTGCCGATTCCCTGGGAGTCTCGCGGCAGAGCATGTCCAACCACCTGACATGCCTGCGCGGCTGCGGGCTGGTGGTCGCCGTTCCGGAGGGCCGGCGGAGCCGGTATGAGCTCGCTGACGCCCGGCTGAGCCATGCGATCACGGACCTGCTGGGCGTGGTGTTGGCCGTGGACCCGGCCTGCTGCGCCCCGGACGGGGAGTGCCTGGCATGACCACGCCCCTCCAGCTGGCGCCGGGCAATGCCCGCCGCACCATCCTGAGCCGCCGGATCCGGCTGTTTGCGGCCGCGACCATCACCTATAACGTCATCGAAGCCGCGGTAGCCCTCTGGGCCGGGGGCGTCGCCGATTCCTCCGCGCTGATTGGTTTCGGCCTGGATTCGGTGATCGAGGTCGCCTCCGCCCTCGCGTTGTCCTGGCAGTTTTCCGCCAAGGATCCTGAACGGCGCGAGCACCTGACGCTGCGGATCATCGCGCTGTCTTTCTTTGCCCTGGCCGTGTTCGTCGCGGTGGACTCCTTCCGGTCCCTGGCCGGCGGGGGTGAAGCGCAGCACTCCACCCCGGGTATCGTGATCGCTGCCTTGAGCCTGGCCATCATGCCGGTCCTGTCCTGGGCCCAGCGCCGTGACGGTACCGAGCTTGGTTCCAGGACCGCGGTGGCGGATTCCAAACAGACCTTGCTGTGCACATATCTATCCGCTGTTCTGCTGGTAGGCCTGTTGCTCAACAGCACCTTGGGTTGGTGGTGGGCCGACGCCGGCGCCGCCTTGGTGATCGCCGTGATCGCCGTCCGCGAAGGTGTCAACGCTTGGAAAGGCGACGTCTGCTGCACTATTCCCCACAACCCCGCTGCTGATGCCGAGCTAGAGGCCGACGACTGCTGCGCCACGCCTCCAGCAGCACCTCTGACGGCCTTGGAAATATCCGCCACGGACGCGCACCCGGGAACGATCGGTGCCTGCTGTGCGGACTGCGGCCCGGCGAAAGACGCTCCCGGGGCGCCAATGTCTCTGACCCTGGTGCATCGCCAAGACTAAGCCGGGCTTCAAGTCAGGAAAGACTCCGTCCCGGCGTTCCCGAAGGCTGACCAGCGGGTTTGTTGGTTGAGGGTGTGGGCGAGGCGGTAGGAGTCGGTGCCAGTTTCGATGATGGCGCCGTTGAAGGTCAGCCTGTCCACAATCGCTGCGCACAACCTCGGGTCGGTGAACGTCTTGTCCAGCCAGGGAACGATTCGTTGCTCGCTATCGCGATGGAGTTCTTCTCTTCGCGTTCGGTGAGGACTTGAAAGAGGAGTTCGGCGCCGCGGCGGTCCAGTTCCAGATAGCCAAGCTCATCAATACACAGGAGATCAACGCGGCCATAGCGGGCGATGGTCTTGGCCAGGACTTTCTCGTCGGCAGCCTCCACAAGCTCGTTTACCAACCGGGTGGCCAGAGTGTATTTGACCCGGTAGCCCTGTTCCGCGGCCGCAGTGCCGAGGCCAATGAGTAGGTGGGATTTCCCGGTTCCGGAGTCCCCGATCAGGCACAGGGGTGCGCCTTTGCGGATCCATTCACCCGTCGCGAGGGTGTGAATGGTGGCGGGATTGATGTTCGGGTTCGCGTCGAAATCAAAATCCCCTAGCCATTTGTCTCGGGGGAAGTTCGCGGCTTTGACCCGGCGGATCGAGGAGCGCCGGTCCCGGTCATCACACTCGGCCAACAGCAGTTCGGCCAGGAAACCCTGGTAGGAGAGCTGTTCCTTCCCAGCCACGGCGAGGGCTTCATTCAGGACCGACCGGACGGTGGGCAGGCGCAGCTGGCGGCAGGCCTGGTCCACGGCCGCGACCGCGGCCTGCTCGGTCAGGCCGCGGCGCCGGCGCAGGGGCGGAGTTATAGTTGCGGCAGGCGCGGTGGGGGTCATCAGATGTTCTCCTTCGGCCCGGTTCCTGCGGGGTGTTCGGCGCGTTTGGCCAGCAACTCGTCATACGCTCTGACCGACGGCACGGGCCGAGTATCCCGGGGCAGCCCTGCGATGACGGCCGCCGGGTCCATTAGTCGGCGCTGGGTCAGGCTGACAACTCTTTGCACTTTCGCTTCAGCATGAGCACCGCGATGACGGTCCGATCCGGACCCACTCTGGGCCGAATCGCTGGTGTGTCTGCGGGCTTCGACGGCGACAACATCTGCGCTAACCGCCCCTACGTCCAGCGCCGCGGTGATTCCTGCTTCGATGTCTCCTCCATCCATGGAACGGTGGAGCAGCAGGACATCGATGAGTTCACGCGTCCCTTCGGCGTCGCCGTTGACCCGGCGCGAGGCAGCCCAGAAGGCTTCATGGGCGCTGGTGAACGCCCCGGACTCCCGCGCCCTGGCCAAAGCCGTGGAGCCCGGCAAAGCGCCGGGCTTGGTCTTGAGGACCTCCAGTAATGGTCCAGCTGGACCGACTGCGCGCCCTTGGCAATGATCCGGTGATGCCGGGCCGCCACCGCGCGACCGTCGAACACCACAAGTTCCGACGCCCGCAGGGACACCCGGACTCTTCTGCCGATGAACCTTGCCGGAACTGAGTACTTCACCATCCGCACCGTAATCATCAAGGACCTGTCCACTCTTGGGTTCAGCACCAGTCCGGGATCGAACTCTTCGGCCGGCAACGGTGCCAGGAACGGGCGCTCGGCGGTGAAGTCCTGGCCGATGGTGTGGATCCGATCATTGATCCGCCGCTGATCGTCTTGGACCTCCCACAAAGCCTGCCTCACCGTCCTCCGGTGCACCCCGTGCCGGGCCGCCAGCGCACGAACCGATAAACCCTCCACTCGGGCATCGCGTCGGATCCGCGCGAACAACTCCACCCAGACCAGCCTTCCGCCACATCCATCCAGTGATGAATCCAACGTTGAAGGTGGGGCCACATATAACCGTCACAAGACGCCCGGCGAGTCAGAAGTGGGCCAGAAATAACCGTCCTACCGGGGCCATCCAACCCTGTCACAGCCAGTCAACGCCGATAAATGCAATGTTCATGTGCTCTGTACCTAAGAAGTCTGAAAACCGTGCGCTAGCGTATCGCCGGGGACGGCCGTTGCGGCCCCGGCAACCTTTCTGCCGAGATCGGTTGCCCCCCACTAGTCCTGGGTGCTGAAGGCGGCGTCGAAGGATGTTTGTGAGGCGGGGAAGTCGTATTTTTTGAGGGCGGTGAGGGCTTCGGGGGCGCCGTGGAGGCGGTCCATGCCGGCGTCTTCCCATTCGATGCTGATGGGGCCGTTGTAGCCGATGGCGGTGAGGGCGCGGAAGGAGGATTCCCAGGGGACGTCGCCGCGTCCGGCGGAGACGAAGTCCCAGCCTCGGCGGGGGTCGCCCCAGGGCAGGTGGGAGCCCATGACGGTGTTGCGGCCGGTGGGGCGGAGCTTGGTGTCTTTGCAGTCGACGTGGTAGATCCGGTCTTTGAAGTCCCAGATGAAGGAGACGGGGTCGATGCCTTGCCACATGAAGTGGGAGGGGTCCCAGTTCAGTCCGAACGCTGGCCGGTGGTTGATGGCTTCGAGGGTGCGGACGGTGGTCCAGTAGTCGTAGGCGATTTCGGAGGGGTGGACTTCGTGGGCGAAGCGGACGCCGTTTTCGTCGAAGACGTCCAGGATGGGGTTCCAGCGGTCGGCGAAGTCCTGGTAGCCGGCGTCGATGACTTTTTCGGGGACGGGTGGGAACATGGCGACGTATTGCCAGATGGAGGAGCCAGTGAATCCGACGACGGTGTCCACGCCGAGTGCGCGGGCGAGGCGGGCGGTGTGTTTCATTTCTTCGGCGGCGCGTTGGCGGACGCCTTCGGGGTTGCCGTCGCCCCACACACGCGAGCCGACGATGGCTTCGTGGCGGAAGTCGATGGGGTCATCGCAGACGGCTTGGCCTTTGAGGTGGTTGGAGATGGCCCAGACTTTGAGGTTGTGTTTTTCCAGGATGGCGAGTTTGGACTCGACGTAGCCGGGTTCGTCCCAGCGCCAGGCGTCCAGGTGGTCACCGGAGAAGGCGATTTCCAGGCCGTCATAGCCCCAGCCCGCGGCAAGCTTGGCGACTTCCTCGAAGGGGAGGTCGGCCCACTGGCCGGTGAAAAGGGTGTACGGGCGGGGCATGTCAGGCTCCTTCAGTAGCGAGGGACGGGGCATCGACGGCGGTGATGGTGCTTTTGTTGTTTGCTGACTGTTCGACGGCGGTCAGGACGCGTTGAATTTGGAGGCCGTCTTCGAACGACGGCGAGGGCTGGCTTCCATCCCGAACGGCGGTGAGGAAGTCGCGGATTTGGTGGGTGAACGTGTGTTCCCAGCCGATGATGTGCCCTTGCGGCCACCACGCTTGGAGATAGGGATGCTCGGGTTCGTTAACCAGGATCCGCCGGAAACCCTGCTCCCGGACCGGAACAGTGGCGTCCAGGAAAGAGAGTTCGTTGAGGTTCTCCAAATCAAAAATCAGGGATCCTTCGGTTCCATAGATCTCGATCTGCAAGGAGTTTTTCTGGCCGGTCGCGACCCTGGATGCCTCGACCGAAGCACCCATGTCCCCGGTGAGCCAGAACGTTCCCCACACCGCGTCGTCGACCGTGACATCTTCCAGGCCATCCACTCCGGGACGCTGCGTGACAAAGGTCTTCAGGACACCGGATGCTTCCAGAACGGTTTGCCCGGTGAGGTATTGGATCTGGTCGATGGCGTGGGAGGCGATGTCGCCGAGGGCGCCGGAGCCGGCGGTTTCCTTGCGGAGCCGCCAGGTCATGGGCGATTCGGCGTCCGAGAGCCAGTCCTGCAGGTAGGCGGCGCGGATGTGCCGGACGGTGCCGAGACGGCCTTCGGCGATCAATTCCCGTGCCAGGGCCAGGGCGGGGACGCGGCGGTAGTTGAACCCGATCAAGGACTGCACTCCGCGTTTGCGGGCTTTGGCGGCGGCCGCGGTCATGAGTTCGGCCTCGGCCAGGGAGTTGGCCAGGGGCTTCTCCACCAGCACGTGCTTGCCCGCTTCCAACGCAGCGATGGCAATTTCGGCGTGCATCCAGCCCGGGGCGCAGATGTCGATGATGTGGATGTCGTCGCGTTCAATGACCGAACGCCAATCCGTGGCGGACTCGGCCCAGCCGTATTTTGCGGCGGCCTCGGCCACTTGGGTGGCGTCCCGGCCAACGAGGACTTTCTGCTCGAAGGCCGGGACGTCGAAGAAACTGGCCACGTTCCGCCACGCATTCGAGTGGGCCTTCCCCATGAAGGCGTAGCCGATGGCGGCTACGCCGAGAGGCTGGTTGGAAGGCGTGTGGTCGGATGGGTGGGCGGGGGTGGTCATGGTTCGTTTCCTCGCTGGGTTCGCTGGGATTTAGAGGGTGGCGGTTTCCGGTGCCCAGTCCTCGGGCAGGGCAGCCGAGGTGGGGGCGTTGCTGGTGACATCGACGAAGGTCCCGGATTCGACGGACTCGGCGATCGAGACCATGCTGTCGAGCACGTGGTAGGCGAGGTCACCGGTAGCCCGGTGCGCGGTACCGGCGCGGAGGGCGCGGGCCATGTCCAGAACGCCCAGGCCACGGCCGTTGGCCGGACCGGTCGCGGAAATGATTTCGGGTTCTTCCGCCCCGGGTCGCCAGAGTTTGAGGTCGCCGTCGAAATAGTTCGGGTCCGGCAGCGACAGTGTCGCCTCGGTGCCGGTGATCTCCACGAACCCCATCCGCAGGCGCGGGGACTCGAAGGAGAACACGCTGTGGGAGGACTGGCCGCCTTCGAACTGCGCCATGGCCGAGACGTGGGTGGGGACCTCGACGGCGAATTCCTCCCCGGCCTTCGGACCGGAACCAATGACCCTGGTCTTCTTGGCGGCGGACCCGACGGCGGCGACCTTGCGGATGGAGCCGAAAGTCTGGATCAGGGCGGTCAGGTAGTACGGCCCCATGTCGAACAACGGTCCGGCGCCGTGGGCGAACAAGAATGCCGGGTTCGGGTGCCAGGATTCCGGGCCGGGGGTCTGGAACGTGGTCATCCCCGTCAACGGGGTGCCGATGTCACCGCGCTCGATGATCCGCCGGGCGGTCTGCAAACCGGCGCCCAGGAACGTGTCCGGGGCGGTGCCCAGGCGGATGCCCGCGGCGTCGGCTGCTTTGAGCAGGCCCAGGCCTGATTCGCGGTCCAGGGAGAAGGGCTTCTCGGTCCAGACATGCTTGCCGGCGTTCACGGCGGCCGTGGCGACCTCGACGTGCGCTGCCGGGATGGTCAGGTTCACGATGATCTCGACGTCCGGGTGGTTCAGTGCCAGCTCCGGGGCACCGAACTCGGGGATCCCGTATTCCTCGGCGCGTGCCTTCGCTGCCTCTTCGAAGAGGTCGGCGATGACCAGAACCTTCAGGTCCGGAAAAACCGTGAGGTTGTCCAGGTACGCCTTGCTGATGTTGCCTGCTCCGATGACGCCGACGCCCACCGGCCCCCGAAGGGAAGACGAGGTGGACGGACTGGATGCTGCGGGGATGCTCACGCGTTGGCTCCTTTGGTAGCGCCCGTACCGGCGCTGGTCGTGTTGCTGTTCAGGAAGGCCAGGCTCTGCGCGATGCCGACGAAAATGTCGCTGGAGTAGTCATCGAATTCCACCACGCCAACTTCGAGGGATTGTGCCGCGGCGATCACCTCCAGGACCGGGACGTTGCCCTGCCCTGCTGCTTTTTGTGCCTTGTTGTCCTTGTTTATGGGACCGTCTTTGATGTGGATGAACTTCACCCTATCGCCGAGCTTTGTGAGGATATCCACGGGGTCGTGGCCGCCCACGGCCACCCAGTAGGTATCCACCTCCAGGATTACCGCGGGGTCGAGGTGCTCGGCGAGGTATTCCAGCGCCGTTCGCCCGTCAACAATGGACTCGAGTTCCCACTCATGGTTGTGATAACCCACGCGAATGCCATACTCGGCGCCTTTCTTCGCAGCGGCGTTGAGCTTGGCCGCAGTGGACTGGATGGTTTCGGCGTTCTGCCATTGGTCCGCTGGCTGGTAGGGGTCAATGACGGTGCTGATGCCCAGTTCCTTCGCCGCGGTAAAGATTTCATCCTGGTCCTGGGACAGCAGCGGCGCATGGCCGGAGGGCGCCGTGAGGCCGTTGTCCTTCATCGCGGCGCCGAGATCCTTGGCCGTAGCGACGAAGTTGTAGGGCTCAACCTGGGTGAAACCGATCTCCGCAACCTTCCTGAGAGTTGCGGGGAGGTCTTCGGAGATGGCATCCCGGAGGGTGTAGAGCTGAATTGAATAGGACATTGTTCTTCCTTTTGCGGGTGGTTCTGAAACATCGGGGTTAGCTGTTGTTTTGGCGGCGAACCCCGGAAGCCTGCTTCGGCTGTTACGGGGCGTTCTTTCAGTCTTTTGATGTGCGGATTGCTGCCTCATCCCTTGACGGCTCCCTGCATAACGCAAGCGACGAGTTGCTTGCCGCGGATGAAGAACAGCACCAGCAACGGCACGACCGAGATGAGCACGCCGAACATGATGAGGGCGATGTCTTTGAAGAACCCGGTCTGCAGGAGTTGCAATGCGACAGCTCCAGCACGACCTGTAGGCCCATGCCGTTGCCGCCTCCCGTGACGACGAAGACCGTGTCGGTAACGTGCATGTTGTTCTCCTTTGAAGCAGGTGGGGTCCAGCAACTTCAGGAAGAGGCGCCCGGAGCTTGCGGTTCCATCCGCCGGCGGGGATTTCGCGGTTGTGGCCAGGGGCATCCAGACGCCGTCAACATTGAGTCGGCCGAGCACGGTGTCGCGTCAGGTGAAATCCCAAACGCGCGGCCTCGGTTGAATCTGTGCCCAGGAGGACACGCCACATGCGGGTGTAATCCCCGCGCTAGACGATCTCGTCGTTTCTAATCCTTACTCAGGTTGGCCACGAGGGCGTCCTCTGTGTGAGTAGTAGGCGCCCGGCTCTGATCGGGCCTGCTGTCGAGTGAGAACTCGCGCAGGGTTGGGATGGTTTTTGATGCGCAGAGTTGAGAGAACCAGTGGGAGCTGAGTTTCGGGGTCCGCTGGAGGGTGTCGTAATCGACGTGAATAATGCCGAATCGCGGTCCGTATCCGGCGGCCCACTCGAAGTTGTCCAGGAGTGACCAGACCAGGTAGCCAACAACGTTGGCCCCGCGGTGGCGGGCGCGGTCAGTTGCCGTGACGTGTTCGATGAGGAAGCGGGTACGGTCAAAATCTAGGACAACGTTGTTGCCGTTCAACGAGGTGACGGTGTCGGGAAAAGCTGCTCCGTTTTCCATCACCATGATCGGCAAACCAGGATGTTCAGCAGAAAGTGCCACGAGGTGGTCTTCGAGGCCTTGGGGTTCAATCCCCCAGTCCATCCCGGTCCGCTCGAGGTCTCCTCGTCGAAGGAACTCAATTCTTTCCGAGCCCGGGAAGGCGGTGCCGCCGTCTTTTTCGGTTTCCGGGTCATAGGCGGGGTTCAGGCGTACATGCATGACTTCGTAATAGTTCACGCCCAGGAGATCGATCGGTTGATGACTGGTTTCCAAATCCCCGGGAAGGACGAAACTCCAGTCCGTGAATTTCCGTGTGTCGGCGAGAAGGTCGGCAGGGTACTGCCCGTTCAGCATGGGCCCGGTGAAGACGCGGTTCGCCACCGCGTCGAACTGGCGCGCAGCTTCTGCGTCTTCCGGGGTTTCAGCGGCCACGCGGAAGATGTTCAGTGCCACAGAGATTTGCGCGTCGTTCCGGGTGATGGTTCGCCGGAGCGCTTTGACGGCAAGTCCATGCGAAAGGTTGAGGTGGTGCGCTGCGATGAGCGCATCTTCATGGCTTGTTCCACCGGGTGCAAATGCTCCACTGCCGTATCCGGAGAAGGAGTTGTTCCAAGGCTCGTTGTGGGTCGACCAGATATAGACGCGGTCACCGAGAGCAGCGCCTATGATCTCTGCGTACTTTTCGAAGGCGAAGGCGGTCTTGCGTCCGCGCCAGCCGCCGTACTTGTCTTCCAGCGCTTGTGGAAGGTCCCAGTGGTTGAGCGTTACGACCGGTTGGATTCCGCGCGCCAGCAGACTGTCAACGAGGCGTGAATAGAACTGTAGGCCCTCAGCGTTCACCTCGCCCTCACCGGTCGGCATGACGCGCGACCACGAGATCGAAAACCGGTAAGCGGTTAGGTTCAGGGCCTCCATCAACCCGAGATCCTCCTCGACACGGTGGTAGTGGTCGGCGGCGACGTCTCCCGTGGCGCCCCCTTCGGTCTTCCCTGGAGTGTGGCTAAAGGTGTCCCAAATGGAGGGGCCCCGTCCCCCTTCGGTTGCGCCGCCCTCAATCTGGTAGGCGGCGGTCGCGGCGCCAAGAATGAAGGAGGGCGGCAAATCGATGTGTCCGGTATCGAGGAGACCGTGGTACATGGTCAGTCCTTTCGCGTCGGTCGCGTGACCGCGTTGGTTCCGCTGCAGCGGCTGGTTCATGGCAAATCCGCGGTGAGGGTCAGAGACTTTGATTCAGTCAGGTATGCCCTGCTGTCCGTCACGTCCGCAGTTCCGCCGGTAACGTCCAGCAGAGTGCGCAGTGGGCGGTCGTCCGAAGACGCGCCGACTGAAATGGACATTGGGCCTGGCTCAACGATCCACCTGCCTTCAAGCGAGAGGTAGGCCAGGAGCGCCAGCTGCAGGGTGAAGACCAGTGTTGCTTCCTGGCTAGGCTCCAGCGTGATGCGCTGGAAGCCGGCAAGTTGAAGCGCAGGTCGTGAGATTCCGAGTGCTTCGTCCTCGACGTACAGCTGGACCACTTCGGTGCCGGTGCGGTTGCCGCTGTTGATCACCGTGACCGTCACTTCGACCTCTCCGTCCGTGGCGACTGATGGCGTGCTGAGGGCCAGTGCTGAGTACGTGAAGCGGGTGTAGGTGAGACCGTGCCCGAACGGAAACAGTGGTGTGGCGGCCTCATCGACATATCCGCCATGGTCGTCGCCTTCGCGGCGGCGGTAGCCGCTGCCGAATCGTTGGCTGGAGTGGATTGGTACCTGACCGCTTGATCGGGGCATGGTGTACGGGAGTCGTCCTTGCGGCTCGCTGGCGCCGGTGAGAACGTCCGTGACGGCGCGGGGGCCGAATTCGGAGCCATAGTATCCGAGTACGAGCGCGTTCAGTTTTGGTTCGATGACGCCCAGCGCGAGGGGCCTGCCTGAGAAGAGTACGCCCACCATCGGTGTGTCCAGGGTATGGAGCGCATCGACGAGTTTGCGCTGTGATTCAGGAAGTCGCAGATCGGAGGTGTCTGCGCCTTCGCCTTCGGTGCGCTCGGCGAAGAACCAGCGGGCCAGTCCGCCGAGCGCCAGGATGATGACATCTGCGCCGCGCGCCGCGTCAACCGCGGCCGGGATTTTGTCGATGCCGCCGTCAACGTCGCAACCTTCGGAAACCACTACCGTCGCATTCGGCAGTGCGGTCCGCAGGGCCTCGCTGAGCGACGCGGCGTCGTACTGGACTCGTGCGTATTCGTCCTCGCCCATTGACAGGAGATCGCCGATCTCGCCTTCAACGTAGGAGTTATCGGGCTGGAACGTACCTTCATCCACTCCGACCATGGAGCTGGCCACTCCACTGCGCAGAGCGCGGGTCAGGGCGATGAATGCGGGAAACGTATATGGTGCAAATGCGGTACCCACCGCATCGGCGTGAGGACCAATGATGGCTATGCGTTGTGCATTGCCGAGGGGCAGGACACCGTCGTTCTTTAACAGTGTGACCGACTCGTGCGCCAGCCGCGACGAGAGCTCGCGGCCCTCCTTGGCAATTGACATCACCGTGACCTGATCGGTGGACACATACGGATTCTCGAACAGGCCGAGCTCGAACTTGTGAGTGAGGACCCGCAAGACCGCCTCATCTACAAGTGCCTCACTGATCTCCCCGTCCTGGATGGCGGAGATAAGGGCTTCCCCGTACCCGAAGGGAGCCGGTAACTCTACGTCAATGCCAGCGCGAAGTCCCAGCACCGCTGCTTCGCGCGCATTGCTGGCGGCCCGGTGGTGGACGACCAGGTTCTCGATTGATCCCCAGTCGGAGACCACTGTCCCGTCGAAGCCCAGTTCGTCCCGCAACAGGTGGCGGAATATCCGCGGGTCAGCGGCAGCGGGCACGCCATCCCAATCGGAGAGGGAATTCATGACCGAATCCAGGCCGGCCAGTGTGATGGCGGCAGCGAACGGACGCGCATAAACCTCCCGGAGCTCTCGCTCGCCTAGGGTCACGGACGCCATGTTTAGCCCTGCGTCACTCATCGCGTAACCAAGGAAATGCTTGCCAGTGGCAATCACCCCATCCTTCAGCGACGCTCCACGCAGGTTGCGGATGAACGAGACCCCAAAAGCGCTCACGAGGTAGGGATCCTCGCCATACGTCTCGTGTACTCGCCCCCACCTTGCATCTCTTGCAACGTCAAGGACCGGCGAAAGCGCGTGGTGGAAACCAACCGAGCGCATCTGCCGGCGTGTCAGGGCGGCCATCTCACCGACCCCTTCTGGATCCCACGTCGCCGCAAGGCCGATCCCTGTGGGGAACGAGGTAAATGACGGTGCGTTGACACCATTCAGTGCCTCAACGTGCATGATGGCGGGAATCCCCAGACGGGTATTCTCTACCAGGTATCGCTGAACCTCATTATTGAGCCGCGCGACCTCGGCAGCAGTCCGCGGGAATCCCCCCATATGGGGTTCCACGTACCCGATCCCATCACCGAGCTTGGTGGCGGCGATTCCGGGGCGAATGCCATCTGCGTCGAACAGCATCGTCGGCACCAGAGAGGTGAGTTGTGCAACCTTCTCCGAGATTGTCATTCGTTTGATCAGATCAACGGCCCGAGAGCGCGCTTCCTCCACGTATTGCTCCTAAAGTTTCTTGCTGTGTGGCTCACCGAGGTGGCCTCTCGCTTGGACGTTGATCAGCCCGAGGCATCTACTGGTGTGGTGTGGTGTGGCGGCCGGGCCGGTTGCCAACGTCGGGGAGGAGTCGCTACCGGCCGCCGACGTATCTACTTGGCCCGGACTTCAGCCCTTGACTCCGGAGGAGACGGTGGAGCGGATGAAGTAGCGCTGGGCGAAGAAGAAGATCGACAGCACGGGCAGGATGTACAGCACGGCAGCAGCGGCCTGCACGGTGGGAATGGTGTTCCCGTTAGGGTCCTGGTACCACGCGGTAATGGCCACCGCGAGGGTCGTGTGGTCCGTGTCCAACAACAGTGCGGGTCCAATGTAATCGCCCCAGGTCCACGTGAACGACAAAAGGAAGGAGGTAATCAGCACCGGGCGGGAGAGGGGAAGGAAGATCTGGACGAATATTCTCAGCCAGCCGGCACCATCCATAATTGCCGCGTCTTCAAGTTCGCGCGGGAGCGACGAGAAGAACTGGCGGAAGAGGAACACCATATACGGTGATGCGGCCAGCCCCCACAAAATCCAGGGCCAGTAGGTGTTCACCAGCCCGATTTGCGAGAAGAGAACGTACGTTGGCAGCAGCGTCAGAATCTGCGGGATCATCATGGTTGAGAGCAGAACCAGGAACAGGGCCTTTTTTCCGGGGGCCCTTAGCCGGGCGAAACCGAAGCCGACCGTAGCGCTCGATATGGTTATCAGCACCGAATACGTTGTCGCGAGGAATAAAGAGTTGGCCGTGTAGGCCACAAAGTCCATTTGGGTAACGGCCTCGACGAAGTTGTTCCATTGCGCCTTATCAGGCAGGACCTGGATCGGAAACGAGGCCCATTCAGCGGGTGTCTTCAGCGCCGCAAGTATCAGCCACAGGAATGGGCCGATAAAGAACACCGACAGGAGCAGGATCAAAATGTAGAGGATCGCCGGGGGCTGCTTGTCCTTCCGGACCTTTTCGGCTTTCCGGATATGTTTGGCCTCGGGTGCCAGCCCGGCGGGTGTTTCACGCTCAGTCGTGGTCATCGGGTTGCTCCTTCTTTCTCGGCTTCCGTGTCGACTTCGTAGTACACCCATGACTGGCTCGAGCGCAGGAAGAGCAACGTCAGACCGAGGATGATGAGGAAGAACACCCACAGCATTGCCGATCCGTAGCCGAAACGGTTGCTGAGGAAGAACTCCTTGTAGACCTGCACCATGTACAGGTTGTTGCTGTCCGGCACCCCACTGACCTTCGAGATACCGGCCGAGCTGGTCAGGAGCAGGGGCTGGATGAAGACCTGCAACGCCGCGATCACGCCCGTGATCACCTGGAAGAAGAGGATGGGCGAAATCATCGGTACTGTAACGTGCCGGAAGACAGACCATCGTCCCGCGCCGTCGATGGTGGCCGCTTCCTCGAGCTCGGCCGGAACGCCCTGAAGAGCGGCGAGCATGATTATCATGCCTGCGCCCAGACCCCAGAGCATCAGGATCACCAGAGCGTAGAAGGCGGTGGGGTCCAGAAGCCACGCGATCGGCTGGATGCCGACGACCCCCAGGATGGCGTTGAGGATTCCTGAATCCCTGTTGAAGACAAGCTTCCACATGATTGCCATGGCGACAACCGGGACGACTGAGGGCAGAAAGAACAGAGTCCTCCACAGTCCCAATGCCCTCAGCCGCCGGTTGATGATCATCGCCAGGCCAAGAGATCCGCCGATGGTCAGCGGGACAACGATGGCAGTGAACAGCAGCGTCCTCAGCAGCGCCATCCACGCCGCGCCGTCACTGAACAGTTCAACGTAGTTATCCAGGCCAACCCACTTGAAGCGCGGAGAGCTGCCGTCGAAGTTGGTAAGGCTCACAAGCAGCCCGAACACCATGGGCAACGCCGTCAGCAGCACGAAACCTATTACCCAAGGCCCGACGAATGCGTAGAACGCTTTCTTGGGGTAGCGGGACCACTTGCGTGCCATAACTGTTAGCCGATCTGCTTCTTGCCCTGCGCGAGGGCTTTGTTCAAGTCATCAGTGAGCGCCGAGCATGCCTGGTCTACGCTCAGTTCACCCTTGATTGATTTCTCAAGGTACGTCTTGATCGTGGCGTTCAAGAGATCTGTCGAGATGTAAGGCGAGTCGGGCAAGGGCTTCGCATACTGCAGTTCATTCTGCGCGACCTGGTACGCCTGCTTCTGGAATGGAAGATCCTGCGGCAACTTATCGCTCAGCGACTTCAGCCCCGGAAGGCCCCAACCACTCGCGGCACGCTCCTTGGCCGGCGTGCCGGCCATGTAATACTCCATGAGCTTGAAAGCTGCATCCTTGTTCTTCGCCTTCTCCGGGATCCACCAACCCTGCCCGGAGAACGTCGGCGCGACACGGGTGTCTCCCATTACAGGTGAAGGAGCCATTCGGACAGTCTTCAGCGCATCGGGGGCGGCGAAGTTGCCGCCATACCAATAGCCATCCTGACTGATCGCCATGCGCTGCGCGGCGAAGGTCGAGTAGTCAGAGCCGTCCGGAAGCGGGTTCAGGGACGTCGGGCCCACCCCTGATTTCCCGAAATCGACGTACCACTGGAAGGCGCGCTTGGCGGCGGCCGAGGTGAAGTCGATCTTGGTCAGGTCTTCGTTGTATAGCTGCCCACCTTGCTGCATTACCATCGCCGACATGGGCTGGGAGAGGGACCAGTCCCATTCGACGCCCAGTCCGAAGGTCCTCGTTGTTGCGCCCTCGGTGACAGTGAGCTTTTTGGCGATTTCCAGGAGGTTGTCGTAGCTGGTTGCCTCGGTGTCACTCAGGTAGGGGACGCCGGCTTTGTCGAAAAGGGCGGTGTTGTACCAGAGTGTCGAGTCCTGGCTCCAGTCTTTGACGACGCCGTAGAGGGGACCTTCGCCGCTCTTGGTGCCGTTCCAGCGGAAGCTGTTGTTGACGGGCTGAAGGTCGTCTTCCTTCAGCACATCACTCTTCTTCAGGTATGGGGTGAGGTCCGTAGCCAATCCCCGCGCGTTGAAGTTGGCGCTGCCGACGGCGGCGCCAACAGTAATGTCGGGCGGGTTGCCCGAAGCAAGCATGGTGTTCAGCCGGGTCGCATCGAACAGAACCTGGTTGATCTTGATGCCAGGGTTGTTCTTCTCGAACTCGGCAACCTGTTCCGCGCTGAGATCCTTGGCTCCGACCATGACGGTTAAAGTGGTCTCCCCCGACGGGCTGCTGGCGCCACCGCCGCCGGCGGTGCACCCGGCAAGTAGGGCCGTTGCTGCAATGAATGAGCCCGCGACAAAGGTACGCCGCTTGAGTGTTGCTGCTGGTGTAGGCATGTCTACCTCCTTGTGACATGGGGCGCCCCGGAACTGGGTCGCCGTGGTGATCGTGATCATCATTACACGAAAACGAAACAGTTGCTACAATTTTATTCAAGCAGTTTCAAAGGGCCGGTGTTGCCCAAGGCGCCGGGCTATAGTTAGTAAGGTCACTAGCATGAGTGAACAGAAGAGCCCCGGCACCCGGGGTCCGTACGCAAAATCGGCGCAGCGATCGAGTGACATCCTCGATGCCGCCGCTACTGTGTTCGCAACACACGGCTACCACGGCGGCTCATTGCGGGACATCGCGCGCTCCCTCGACCTCAGCCTGACCAGCATCGTCCACCACTTCGGGTCCAAGTACGAGCTTCTCGAGGCCGTACTCGAGCGGGCCGACAGGACCACTCCCGGCAACGAAGAGTTCGACTTCGACGCCGCTTGCGCCGAACGCGGGGTCGCGTCCGCCACACTGGAGCGGGTGGAGTCAAGCATCGAGCGGCCCGAACTGCTGCGCCTCTTCGCCATCCTGGCAGCGGAATCCTCCACCCCCACGCATCCCGCGCATGACTGGTTCGTCGCCCGCTACCGGCGCAAAACGGAAGAACTTTCGGCCGCCTTCACCTACGACCAGGCCGCAGGCCGAATCAGCCCAACCCGAGACCCCCACACCCTGAGCCGCCTGCTCATAGGTACCTGGGACGGCATACAGCTGCAATGGCTGATCGACCCGACCGCCGACATGACCAGGTCCATGAGGGCATTCTTTGAATGGGCCCTTCCGGAATCGGCGAAGGATCTCCCTGGCGTTCCGGACCGATCTGCCGCCCGGTAATCTGCCCGATCCTTCTTCCCCCGCTCCGTGCCGCGTGGTTAGTGCGGCCTTAGCGGAACCATAACTCCGATAAATGTAGCAGTCGTTCAAATTTCGTCGTAAGGTGGGCGCTGTCGCTTGTGCTGTCGCGACGACATCGTGACCCCTCAACGAGGAGATCCTTCCATGAGCCGGCCGGAACCGGGCAGCGTGCGTGTGGATCGCCTGCACGGCTCGCAGGGGTAGTGGTGAGTTCGCTGCGGGACGGGTAGTGAAGTCCATTTCCACGATCGCTACGGCAAAGACACTGCCGGACGTGCCCTCGCCTTCTCACTAAAAGCGAAATAACTCGCTCCGATCTCGGGGTTCGGCGCGTCTTCGCCGAAACGAAAAATAAAACCGCCCATCCAGGAGAGGATCCACATGACCCACCTAAATCTGGCAACAACACCTGACGGAATCCAGTACCGCGACCTGAACGGGAACGGGATCATGGACCCCTTTGAGGACCCGCGGAGAACACCCGAAGAGCGCACCGAAGACCTTCTCAACCGGCTCTCGTTAGACGAAAAAATCGGCCTCATGTTTCAGACCGTCATCGAATCAGGACCAGGCGGCTCCTTGCTGGAGACAGCCGGGCACATCAGCAAATCACCAACCTCGGTCGTGGTTCTGGCGAAGAACATGACCCACTTCAATGTCCACGGACTCGACGACGCACGCGAAGCCGCCCGGTGGAACAACGCCCTGCAAAAACTCGCAGCTCAAACGCCTCACGGAATTCCCGTCACAATCTCCACGGACCCTCGCCACGCATTCGCCGAAAACGTCGGCGTCGGATTTTCCGCAGGCCCGTTTTCGCAATGGCCGGAAGGGCTGGGCGTGGCTGCGATCGATGAACCTGAAACCACCCGCCATTTCGCCGAGGTCGCCCGTGCCGAATACACTGCGGTCGGAATCCGTGCTGCGCTTCACCCGCAAATCGACTTAGCCACCGAACCCCGATGGGGGCGGCAACTGCAAACTTTCGGTTCCCGCCTCGATCGGGTCATAGCCCATACGGCCGCCTACCTGGACGGCTTCCAAGGCGCCACGCTCGGTCCCGGCAGCGTGTCCTGCACGACTAAACACTTCCCGGGCGGGGGACCGCAAAAGGACGGCGAGGACGCCCACTTCCCCTACGGCCGCGAACAGGTGTACCCGGGCGGCCGATTCGAAGACCATCTAGCACCTTTTAGGACTGCCATCGAGCATGACACCGCGGCCATCATGCCGTACTACGGGATGCCGGTGGGTCTTGAAATAAACGGGCAACCGGTGGAAGAAGTAGGTTTCGGCTACAACCGCCAGATACTTCAGGAACTCCTGCGCGAGGACCTCGGCTTTGAAGGTGTCATTGTGACGGACTGGGAACTGGTCAACGACAACGTTATTGGCGACCAGGTCCTACCTGCCCGGGCCTGGGGAGTAGAACACCTCGACGCCCGGGGCCGCATGTTGAAAATCCTTGAAGCAGGAGCGGACCAGTTCGGCGGCGAAGAATGCGTCGAAATCCTCCGCAGCCTGGTCGATGAAGGTCTCGTCGCGGAATCCCGGATCGACGCTTCGGCTCGACGACTGCTGTTGGTGAAGTTCCGGCTTGGGCTTTTCGACAACCCCTTCGTCGACGAAGATACAGCGGCCCGCGTCGTTGGCAGCCCGCAACACCGTGCCGCGGGCGAGCTGGCGCAATCACGCTCCGTTTGTGTCCTCGAGAACAAGCTCCACGGAACTGAACCGACCCTTCCCGTTGCGCCGGGCCAACGTCTCTACATAGAGGGAATCGATCCCGCCATAGCCGGCACGCTCGGAACCATCGTCCCCACGCCGGAGGAAGCAGATCTAGCAATTATCAGAATCGCCGCACCATTCGACGCCAGAGACGACCTTTTCCTCGAATCATTCTTTCACCAGGGAGGGCTCGAATTCCGGCCCGGCCTCATCTACCGACTGAACGCGATATCCTCCCGCATACCCCTGATCGTGGATGTCGCCCTTGACCGCGGCGCCATCCTTACCCCGATCTCAACGATCACATCCGCGCTCACGGCCAGTTTTGGAGTATCCGATTCTGCACTATCGCGGGTCCTCAGTGGCGAAATCACACCAGTCGGACGGCTGCCAATCGCACTGCCAATGGCAATGAATGACGTCCAGACCGTCGCTCCGGACACTGGCCTCGCAGCCGATAAATGTCTTTACCCGGCCGGACACAAAGCACTTCTGTAAACGGCTCCCTCGGGGCACCCACCCGTTCATCCCGACGCCCCACCAGTCCAAGGGCTCTTGACCCCGGCTCCCCTGCAAACCGCTGGATGCTGCATCGAGCTTGGCATGCGTCCGCCGTAGCGCCCCTCGCCTCGCTTCGCCTCGCACCGCCGCAATCGGTGCGGTGAAAGGAACACATGGAAATCACGACCGGAGAGCTGGAACAGCCCGGCATGCTGGAGGTACAGGTCAAGGACGCCTCTGAGGTGGATAACGCTCTGGAAGAGGCGATATCCGTCGTGCAGAAGGCCGCACGCAAGCACCGGATAGGGATCCTCGTGACACGGATCGAGACGGGCAGATATATCGTGCGTGCTCATCCCGCTGTCCCCTTCGGGTTGATCCGCCAGCGACACGACGACGCCAGTAGATAGACCCCAAGGCAATCGGCATACCAGGAAAGCACGTCCGGAACACGACTGCACCGACCCCGACGACACGGACAATGGCGGGTTCACAGGTTCCGCGCTGAACCTCGGGAGGCAGATCAGGGGCCTCTTCCTCCGGATCGGGCCCCCTGACCCCCGCGCCCTGCGCAAGAACCCCACGCATGTCTTCAGCGCTTCAAATCAACGTGCGCAGGCAAGCAAACAAAGGAAATTGTTGCACTCGTCACAATTTCGGGTTACCTTTTCACCACCGAAGCAGAACTCGGTGCCGCCGCCTTACCCGGCCGCGGCGGAATGGCACGGCTGTCCCCACCCGGGGTCAGAAACCATCCCAGCGCACCGGAAGCTGGCTCGTATTTCGAGCAGTCACCTTGCGGCCGAACGCGCTGTTGGCAGTCACTTACTCGAAGGAATTCGCCCCAATGAAGACGCGAAAAACTCTAGCCATGCTCGCCACGGTCAGTCTTGGCCTGACGATGTCGGCATTCGCCAGCCAGGCTGCAACCGCCACGACGCCAAGCCCAACCTCAGACGTGCTTCCCGCAGTGGGGGCCGAGGGTGGCATCGGCTCGCTCCGGGAGGAGGCCGCGAAGGCTGGCCTCATCATCGGATCCGGTTCAATCAAGGGCATGACATCAACAGCCGATGGCCGGCCCTCGAACTACCTGGCAGAACCTCAGTTCGCGAAGGTGCTGGCCGAGCAGTTCAACAGCCTGTCCCCCGAGAACGACCTGAAGTGGCAATTCGTTGAGCCGCAAGAGGGCATCTTCGACTTCGAGGGCCTGGACCGACTGGCAGCCTTCGGTAAAGCGAACGACATGCAGGTCAAGGGCCACGGCCTGATCTCGGGTTGCTGCAACCCCGATTACCTTGTATCTAAGGTCAATGACCCTGTCGCGTTCCGCGCCGCCATGGTCAATCACTTCAATACGATCATGAAGCGCTACAAGAACAAGATGGACCGCTGGGACGTCGTAACCGAGGCGCTGGAGACGATGGGTGGGGGCCTTCAGCACAACGACTTCTACAACGCCCTCGGCCCAGGCTACATCGCAGACGCGTTCCGGATCGCCCATGATGCGGACCCGAAGGCCAAGCTGTTCCTGAACGAAAACCTTGTGGAATCACTCCCAGGGAAGCGGCAGGAACTGTACGACCTCGTTTCCGGTCTCGTTGCCGACGGGGTGCCGATCAACGGCGTGGCCTTGCAGATGCACGAAACACTCCAGGGGCCTCCGCCCGGAGCCATCACCGAGATGACCAACTTCTTCCACGGCCTGGGACTCGAAGTCTCCATCGCGGAACTGGACGTGCACACATACGACCCCGTCTCCCAAGCAAAGATCTACGGCAACATCGTCACTGACGCGCTCAACGCCGGCATCAAGGAAATCAGCGTCTGGGGCTTCACGGACAAGCACCTCTACACATGGCTCCCGGGAGCGAAACCGTGCCTGTTCGACGAGAACTACAACCCCAAGCCGGCGTACTTCGCCGTTCGTGATGCCCTGCGGAACTACGTCGAGAAGACGGAACCACTCAAGTACCCGCTCGGCAAACTACCCAAGCAGCCTGTCAGCAAACCCTCCAACACCAGCGACTTGCAACTGTAGTCCCAAAATGGACGCGGCAGCTGATTGTGCACCGGCCGCCCGGTGACACCCGTTGTGGTGCGTGGTCGCACTAACGCACCACAACGAGTGTCCTTCCTGCACAGCGGTAGAGCATCCAAGGGGTGATGGCGCCCGGAAATCTCATCCCCTCGTAGTAGTAAGCCTTCAGTCGAGTCGGCCGGCAGTGAAATGGGAGCTAGGGTCTAGTCGACGCTGGGAAGCCAGGCCGTCGCCAGCAAATTGGAATCCGTCCGCCACCACCCAATGACGCTCTCCGACCCGGGTAGGACTCCCGCCGGGCTCACCCTGGTAACGCGCAGGTTGGAGAGGTGCGACGACGGTTCTCCGCACTCTCCGAGCTTCAGCCCCGCGCTATGCACACAGTCCCGTGCCGCGGCCAAAGCATAAGTATCAGAGGAAGCGTCTTGGCCAGAAGCCCCCGCCTTGGCATTTACACCCCAACCTGACTTCACAGCCTTCTGACGAGGGAAGACTTTGGCGTTCGTGCGACCTATCCGCACTTTCTTTGCGGCAGTCTGCTCACAACTTGAGAGGTGGCAACCGCGGGTTCGATCAGGGCCTGTTCAATCCTAGATTTCCTAGGCTATTCCGAGATTTCGTCGTATCCCACCCGATCCATCTTTGTGAAACCTGTCAGGGTGGGGTCTATGAACAGCATGAGGCACTGTCAATAAAGCGACATAGTGAACTTACTCTGACGCCGGCGGGCGTCGCGGCGAACGGAGCACTACTTCGAGGGGAGTTCAGGCTTCACTCGAATGGAGCTGAATTGGGAAACCCGATATAGTTGAAGCACTACGACCGGTTCCGCCTACTTCGGTAGGTCCAGGGCCGGTCTTCACTTTCTCCTGAGCAGGAGGCTCAGTTGCCCGCACCGGTTAAGGCCTATATGACCTACGACGAGCAGGTCGACCTTCTGGCTTCCCGGGGTATGGGCATCGGGGACAGGGAGGCTGCGATCAAGCAGCTTCAGCACATCAACTACTACCGTCTCAGCGGGTATTGGTATCCGTTCAGGCAACAGGGATCTGCAGGACGTGACGACAGCTTTTACGCCGGGACAACCTTCACTGACGTCGTGAAGCTGTATAGCTTTGATGCGAGTCTCCGAACAGCAACCTTCGCGTCTTTGGCACCGATCGAGCTGGCATTGCGGGCCTTGCTCGGGCACGCCCTTGGGGCGATCGATGAATGCGCACACCTCAAGCCGGCGCTTTTGGGCCGCGGGCGACCCACGGACCCTCCTACGCCACGTGGTTACAGCGGTACAAGAAGAGCCTCGATGATTCGAAGGAAGACTTTGTCAAGCACCACCACTCAAAGTACGGCGGAACTCTCCCCATATGGGCGGCAGTAGAAATACTTGACTGGGGAGCGCTCACCTACCTGTACGGTGTCTCCCCACGGCAGACACAGGACGACATCGCGGACAAGTTCGGCCTGACCGCTCCCCAGCTGGAGTCATGGATGAAATCGCTCAACGTCGTGAGGAACATCTGCGCCCATCACGGAAGACTCTTCAACAAGGTCCACGCAATCAAGCCAAAACTTCCCAGCGTTGGCCGGCTGCCTGAGCTCGATCAAGCCCGCCGCGAGATGAACCGAACCTTCGGGCAAGCTCACTCTCATCCAGCACATGCTCCGGAGCCTGGATATCGGGCGGCACCAGCTGCTTCCAGCCGTTCTACGCTCATACCCAGATGTACAGTTGCTCCCCATCTCGCACATCGGCGCCCCGCCCGATTGGGCCGCATCTCCGCTCTGGAGCTAGCCTCCAACCAACAGCCGTGTCCCTCCGGTAGCCCAAGTAACCTACGGAATCACAATTGTCGGCGTTTGAGAGGACGAGTGCTTCAAAACGGCGGCCGGTTCCGTCACGCATTCCTAGTGTCCGGAACGCGTCTGGCAGTCGACGGAGGGATGTCCGGACTAAGGCTGAACTGACCATCAGGAGGTCGGAACAGCTTGCCCGGCCTCCGGACCTGATCCCTGGCTGGACGAAGCCCAAAATTTCGGAGTGCGGGGCCGACATGTGCGAGAGTTCTTCCATGGATCACCCCCAACCTGGCGTCAAAGGCGCCTGGCAAGGAAAAACGTTGCCATCTGTCAGCGCTGGTCTAAAGCTGTGGTCGAAGCTGAAGTCCTCCAACGATTTACGGGCCGGGAACCCCGCGGTCCTGGGTACGGGCTTCGGCTCCGGAGGCTTCACGGGCGGCGACTTCCCGGGAAAGGACCGCGGCGAGGTATTCCTCATGGGTCCATCCGGTCTCTCGTGCCTGCTCAGCGAGACGGGTGGCAGCTTCCCGGATCCGGGGTGCTTTCATTGCCCGGGAGTAGTACTCGATCTGACCGACTGTTTCCTTGGTCCCGGGCATCACGCGACCTGCTCGTCATCAAGGTCGATCCCAAACGCGCGGTCATAGTCAGCAAGGTCCCGCAGCCCTGCGGCGTCCGCGGCGGGTACGGGGTTTTGGAAGGCTTTGCGCAGGGTCCGGGCGGCGTCGACGTGGTCCGGGTCGGTGATCGTCAAGCCGGTGCCCAGGACCGGGGCATGATCGCCTACGGTTCTGCCGTCCAGGCTGATGCGGATCGTGTCCAGGTCTTCGGTGATCTCGACGAACCTGCCGATGGCCTGCGGGTGGACGGAGTAGTCATTCGATACCACCCGGACGTAGTAATCCCGTGGGAGCCTGATCCTGGCAGCGAACCCTGTCACGGGCGGGACCGGAGGCAGGGCCAACATCGCCGCTTTGTCCTGGGCAAGCAGGTCCGTGGGCCGGGCCCCGGTCCGCCGGACCAGCCGGGCATTGGCCTTGGGCAGCCACTGGCCGAGCTGGGCGTTGAAGTCCTCGGGCGAGGCGAAGGACCGACCTGGCAGGAATGATGTTTCAAGGAACCCGTTGGCCCGTTCCACCACTCCCTTGGATTCCGGGTCGTAGGGCTTGACCTGCACGATCTTCGTCGCGAGGACCCCGGCGAACGCAGCGGCCCCAGCCGCGAAGCTGTTCCGGCGACCGATGCCTGTCTCGTTATCCCAGATCAGCCGCCGCGGAACAGGGACCAAGCCACCAAGGAGTTCCCACATCCCAGCGAGCAGATCCCCGGTCGTGCGGGAGGAAATCATCCGCGCCATGATGAACCGCGAATGCAAAGACACCATCACCAGCACCGGCAGGATTCTCGGCTTCCCGGACCCGACAGGGATCCGCACCTCCGGGAACCACAAGTCGCACTGGGCCTGCTCGCCCGGTTCGTAACTGATCGGATCCGCGGGATCCGGTGGTGCGTACTCCGGCGGGATCCTGGCCACGTCTTCCCTGAGCCAGGCCGGTGACCCGGTCCACCCCACCCGCTCTGCCACTACCGTGGCCGGCATCCGCGGACTCTCTTTCAACAAGGCCCGGATAGCCGGCTCGACTGCCTTAATCCCGGAATCCTGCGGCGCGCGCACATACACCGGCGGCCCTTCGGCTCTGACGGCCTTGGCCACCGTATTCCTCGAGATACCCAGCCGTGCGGCTATCGACCTCATCGACTCACCCTCGGCGAGATGCAACCGCCGAATAAGCGCCCAATCCTCCACAGTGATCACCCACCCAATCGTTTGGAACAGGTGGCTCAGTTTTCAACCGTCACAATGGCTCAATTTTCGACCGTCGCCGACACCATCCCGGAAGCGTTCATCTGGCACCCGCCCAACACAACATGCGGAAAACCAGTTGCTGACTCCAGACGGATTCCACCTGCTCTGAGTTCCTTGCACTATCTAGACCCAATTCGAGTCATAGCACACCGGAGTGGATTGAACCCGCCAGGATTTTTCCCTAGCAACTGTCAAGTCAGGTTCTAAGAACAACATGGCGTTGTCAGTAGTGGAAAGTATGCCCTCAAGCGAAGGGTCGGGTCGCAGGACCTGGTCCAGTCGGCGACGATCTGGGTGGATCACCCGACGCTGATTATCAACATATCCGCTAGGGGCAATTCGTGTGCTTGTCCTTTGATGGTGCCCGACGCGCCTACTTTTTGATTTTCGGTGCCTTTAGTTGCTGCGTCATTAGCCCGGCGGTGAGCCCTCCCGCACCGATGCTGAGGGTTGCAATTCCTGCTGAAAGAGCCTGCACTGACTCAGCCGAGACGGCGCAAGTGATGCCGGCGGCGAGGAGTAATGCCATGACGGCATAGTAGATGCGGAGCATTGGCCTTCCCATTTCGTTCCTGGTGGGTTTTTGGTTGGATCGATTCGTAAAGGATTAACTGACGGTCTCTGCGTTCGGAGGTAAGGATGAAAGCGGACGACCCTGATGGACGCTCTGCAGGACCACTAGATGCATAGTGTTTTTCATGCCCATGGGACCGCCTGTTCCGATGGTTCGGCGTCTCGGCTAGGTGACGCCGAACCAGGGGTCTAAGGCTTCTGCAGGATGCCATCAGGGGCGAGAACCGGTTAGGGTGCAGAGCCTGCCCCAGGTACTCTTCGCCTGCATGCAAGTGGAGTAAGTCTGCAAGGGGACTGGAACCTGCGAACCTCACGTTCTGCCTACGGAGCGGAAATTCTTAACTTCTCTGGAGAGCCCACAGGGTGAGCGCTTCCGTCGGATGCCAACAGCTCGTTCGAGGCTCTTGCCGCCCGGAGTGCAGATTCTATTGCCCCGTCAATCCAACCGGCCCATCCAGACGCCAGATCAGAATTTGCAAAGTGAACACGACCGTGAGGTACCTGAAGCTGGTTTGAGTACTTCATGACCTGGCCCGGCCGGTAGGCCATCCACGTTCCCAGGGAGAATTCGTCTTTGTTCCAGTCGTGCGAGTCGACGGCGAGGACGGTTGCTTCGGGAAGGAATTGGCGTACCGCATCGGTGACGGCGTCCATGTCAGTTGCATCAATGTCTGCTTCGGCGCTGGCGAAGCAGCAAAGGTAGGTCCCGTCGTTGGTTGTGTATTCCGAGGCAATCCACTTGAATGTGGTGTCCATTCCGATGCCGTAGAAGTCCTTTTCCAACGTTGGCACAAGTGCCCAGACTTTTACCGATTGCCCTGCCTGCTTCTCGATGGCCATGGCGCGGTGCGCGTCGGGCAATTCGGGTGCGAAGTTGATTCGCTCCCAGGTGTTCACAGGAGCAGTTACGATGACGGACCTAGCGAGAATGGTCTGGCCGTCTCGGGTGACGACTCGTACTTGTGTACCTTCATCCGCGATCGATGACACAGCGGTGTTGTATCGCACGTCGGCTTCAGCTTCGGCGAGGATGTGTTCGATGAGATTCTTCGTTCCTCCGACAAACTTGTCAGTTAGCAGGGTGTACCAACCGACGGAGCTGCCGAAGCCACTGACCCAGGAGATCACGTGAAGAGCTGAAAGCTCGTGAGGGTAGGCCCCGAAATAGAACGTTGGCCAAGCCAGAAGGAAGTCCCGCGTCCTGGCCGGGGCGTTCAGTGCCTCTACGTATGCTGAGAATGGAATGTCCAAGTCCTCCAATCCGGGCTGTCCAAGGGGCGCTTCGTAAAAACGGATTCGTTCGGCGTCTTTGTCGATTTGTACGATGGCATATTCCAACGCGGCCCATTCGTCGGCCGGGATCGGAAATGCAGTGTTCAGCATCTCGCCGTCAAGGCCCCACCCGAAGCTGGACGCTACGGGGCTTTGAAAGGTCTGCAGGTTGTAGCGTTCCAGCTCCGCGTGCACGAACTTCTGCTGGTCGGGGGCAACCCAGGTTCCGCCGATCTCGACTCCCTGATCCGTTCCACGGAACTTTCTGTACCAAGTACGGCCGCCGAGGCGGTCGCGCCCTTCCAGGACAAGCACGGACTTCCCGTCGGCCCGTGATTCGCGGGCGGCAATTGCGCCTGCGAATCCGCATCCGACGACAACGACATCAAATGACTCCATTATGGTCATCTCCTCTTTATTCTTGCTCCGGCAATAGGCCAGCCGGTTGGCATTCAATTCATGGACGTTTGTTGATCAGGTGTGGCAGACTCATGGTCCCGTCGGTTAGCGCCGTTTAGGACCAGGGTGGCCTTCTGCTCGGTTCTGTATTTGCAAACTCTCATCTCGGGTTGTCTGCCTTCAGCCGGACCACGGCCGGGTGTCCTTGGCCGTGGGCCGGTGGATACTTCGTTCGCTTCGTCGCGAAGCTCGTTAAGAAGTGGCCGGCCTATGATCTGGGGCTCTAAAGGTAGTCCCGTTATCTCGAGTCCGCTCGCCTGTGTGAGGAGCCAGCACCGGGGTGTGGCTCAGACTAAAAGTCATCTCCTTCGGTAGTGCTCGATGTGATTCACCTTACGCTCAACCGAGAAGCCTTCGAATAGTACGTTTGCAAGAATTGCGGAACTTTATCCAGCATGAGTACTAGTCAGGAGCGTCGTCCTGGACTTCCCTGGTCGCTGCGCATTCAGCACGTCCTGCAGGCCTGGCACTGGGCGGGTCCCGCCTGTGTGGGTTCGTTCAGCTGCACACATGGCCGAAGGGCCAGGCTAACGCTTACGCGTCGGCGCTGGCCCTTCAGCGGGTATTCATAGATTCCCAGTCCGCGAGGACGAGTATCCGGCCTTAAGCTTCTTGCCGTCCGATGCGGGCGTAGACCGCGGGCTTCGTCCTGCGATAGATGAGCGCGAGAGCGATGCCTACGATGAGCGCACCATAGAACAACGCGAGTAGAATGCCAGCCAAGACCTCATTGCCCCCGATCAGAAGGGCTATGTTCTGAGTGCCGATCACGGCTACCACCGCAAATCCGATTGCCGCTAAACCAGGGGCCAGCAAGCTCTTCCATGCACCCACCTGATACTGGGGGTTCCGGCGGAAATAGACGATGACAGCGACGCTGGTGAGAAGCATTAGGAGGATGAGAGGATAAGCGGCGATTCCTTCGAGAATGCCGAACAAGGAGGTTCCATCTACTCCGGCAATGGCCAGTACGGCGATAAAGACCAGGGCGACAAGACTCGTGGCAAGTGAGGCCACATGGGGGGAACCGTGCTTTGCGTGGATCTTCCGTAGGGATGCATGGAAGACGTGGTCCATGCTCAGGGAGTACATGTACCTGGCGCTGATATTGTGCGTGGCGATCATGGCCGCGAAAATGCTGGTGCACACCAGGGCCAGGACGACGTCGAAGGCGATCTTGCCAAGGTAAAGTGCGACGGCCCCGGTGGCGGTTCCGCTTGGATCTTCTGCAGATGCGGCAACGACGCTGCTTGCCCCCACTCCGTTGATGAGTGCCCAGGCGCTGATCGCATACATGGATCCCATGGACAAGATGGAGATGTAAGTTGCCCGCGGGATCGTACGTTCTGGATTGCGCGCCTCTTCGCGGAAGACCGCCGTTGCCTCAAAACCGGCGTAACACATGACGCCCAGAAGGGCGGCCAGACCCACGTTCCCGGAGAAAATGTTCGACGGCAGGAAAGGTGCGACACTCACGCCCTCCGGTCCGCCATTCACGAACGAAGCTACGTCGAAGGCGACGATGATGACAACTTCGAAAATCATGAACACTGTCAGTATTTTGGCGGAGAGGGAAATTTCAACGTAACCCAGGACGCCGACGATGGCAATCAAGACGAAGGTGTACACCCACCACTGGATGTCAGGTCCTGAGAAGACGTCCGTCACCAACGACTCCAGGGATACGCCACCAAATGCGAACGCGCCTGCGAGGAAGAAGAAGTAGGCCAGCAGGGCCAGGAACGACGCGCCGAGTCCGAGCGGTTTGCCAAGTCCTGCAGTGATATATGCGTAGAACGCACCTGGATTGGACAGGCGCCTGCCCATGCTCGTGAATCCGACAGCGAAGCAAAGCACCAACGCGCACGCTGCCAAGTATGTGACGGGGGTCCCGAGTTGATTCCCGGAGCCGATGATGAAGGGTATCAGGCCCACGAAGACTGTAAGAGGCGCATTGAAGGCCAGGACGGTGAAGACAATCCCCGACGTTGTCAGATTGCCGGTAAGCCGCTTCGTCGCCGCTCCCCCAGGAGGCGATTCAGGGATTTCTTTCTGTTCGTTCACAGTTGTCATTTCTATGCTCCAAAAATTATGGCCGGGGTAAGCCGGGCCTTGCTGCGGAGGGAATGCAGTCGATGCCGGCATTACCGGCCAGGCTGCGTCTCGACATGTTGTCTGTGCTGCCTACCCGTACGCTCTTCAGGATCAACTGATGGTCGTGTTCTCTAGGTCAGCCCCGGCGCCGTTAGTGGTGTACCGGCTGATCGAATGTGTGCTGGGTCTCATTTCTTACGTCAAGAAGACCACGTGGCGTACAGCGGGCCAATAGTGGCAAGTTACATATCTTTGATTTTTTTCATACTTATGTCTAAATCAGCACCTGCACTCCGGTGGAGTTGGACCTAAGGCGAACGGGTTTATGGCCTCCACGCCCCGGGTGGCATGGGAAACGATTCGGGAGGGGATGCTCACGCTAACGGTGCTGTATGGATCGCGGCGTACTGGACGGGAGATGCGCGCTGGGTTGAGCATCCCTTTACCGGAATCACTTAACCTCCCCACTTGATTCAACTGATCAGCCATTGATATGAAAAGCATCATCTTTTGTGGCATTTTTAGTATGGTTGCGACGGCATTGCTCGCATAAGTTCGAATCTATTCAGCTACCGGATACGGCCTGTCCATCCGGTGCTCTCTGCCAATTACACGAGGGTGCTTCTGACGGCCCCGCCCACGCACCGAAATCCCTAGGAGTACTGTGGAGCACGACACCACCCGAGAAGTGATTCTTTCCCTCAGCTGCCGAGACACTGTCGGTATCGTCCACGCTGTCTCAGGCTTCCTGGTCAAACACGGTTGCAATATTCTCGCCAGCCAGCAGTTCGATGACTCGTCGATCAACCGATTCTTCATGCGCGTCCAAGCTACCTACCCTTCCAAGGTCGCCATTGGTGAGCTGAAGGTAGCTTTCCAGACGACGGCCGACAAGTTCGGCATGAATTGGACCATGTCGGACACGACTGTCAGGCCCCGGGTCGCGCTCCTTGTCTCCAAGGCTGAACATTGCCTGAACGACCTGCTGTTCCGGTGGCGGTCCGGGCAACTCAAAGTTGATTTCCCTTTCATCGCCTCGAACCACCAAACACTCCAGCCTGTAGCAGAAACACACGGCATCCCGTTTTTCCACATCCCGGTGACACCCGAGACCAAAGCGGCAGCAGAAGAAAAGCTCGTCGCCTTGATCGCTGAACACCAGGTCGATCTGACCGTTCTGGCCCGCTACATGCAGGTGCTCAGCGATGACCTCTGCAGTGAGCTCGCAGGAAAGGCGATCAACATCCATCACTCCTTTCTTCCCGGCTTCAAGGGTGCCAAGCCCTATCACCAAGCGTTCGACCGCGGTGTGAAACTGGTCGGCGCCACCGCTCATTACGTGACCGCCGAGCTTGATGAAGGACCCATCATCGAGCAGGAAGTGCTTCGCGTTGGACATGACTACAGCCCGGCGCAACTGGCAGTTACTGGACAAGACGCTGAGCGCCTTGCTCTGGCACGTGCCGTGCAATGGCATGCCGAACAACGGGTCCTGCTGAACGGCAACCGCACCGTTGTTTTCAACTGACGAACCACCCTTGCGCCTTAGCGGTGCACCGATCCCAACAGAAGTGAGAATTACCATGGACCGCCTCGTCGACCGCTCCATCAGCGCCAAAGCCTTCACTGAGACCTCCCGCGATCCGCTCCCGCCTCGGGTCCGGACGGTCATCGTGGGAGGCGGGATTGTAGGCAGCAGCATCGCGTACCACCTGGCCGCTGCGGGCGAGAGCGACATTCTCGTGATTGAAAGCAATGTCCTGGGCAGCGGCACCTCCTGGCACGCGGCAGGCCTCGTAACGGGTGCCCGGGGATCATCCACAATGACCAAGCTGGCAAAGTACGGCTTGGAGTTCTACACCCATCTGGAGCAGACGTCCGGGATTGACGTGTCTTTCCAAAGGTCCGGTTCACTCAGCGTCGCCCGCACTCCCGGCCGGGTTGATGAACTGCTCTATGCCAGGGACGTAGCTGACCAGCAAGGCGTCCCCACGGAATGGCTCACAGAAGACCGCTTCAAGGAGGTATGGCCGTTGGCTAGCCATGAAGGGGTCCTGGGTGCGCTCCTGTTGCCGGAAGACGGACACATCAACCCGGGTCACGCCACCGTAGCCCTCGCCAAGCTCGCTCACGATTTGGGCGCCCAGATCCGTGAGAGTGTCACGGTTGAGAAGATCCTGCAAGAAGACGGCAAGATCGTCGGCGTCCTCACTGATCAGGGCACCGTCCACTGTGATCGTGTGGTCCTCGCTTGTGGCTTGTGGACACGGGAGTTGGGCGCAACTGCCGGCGTTCATGTTCCGCTGTATGCAGCGGAACATGTGCATGTCAGGTCCGGGCAGATCGATGGAGCCGCGCCGGAACTGCCGGTGTTCCGCGATCTGGATGGCAGCTACTACCTGCGACATGAACAAGGCCGGCTGCTGGTGGGCGCTTTCGAACCCGACGGGCTGCCCCGCCCGGTCGAGGAAATCTCCAAGGCAGGCTTCGCTGAATTCGACCCTGACTGGAACCATTTCGCTCCCATCCGGGCGAAGGCCGAAACGACCGTCCCCGCGTTGGCGGCAGCCGGATACGACCGCTTTCTCAACGCTCCCGAAAGTTTCACCCCCGATGCGAACTTCGCGCTCGGAGAGACCGCTGAGGTCTCAAATCTGTATGTCGCAGCAGGTTTCAATTCCCAAGGCATCATTTATGCCCCCGGCGTAGGCAAGGAACTCGCAGACTGGATCATCTCAGGGACGACGCGTTTCGATTCATTCAGCGTGGACGTGCAGCGTTTTTCCCGACACCAGAACAGCCGCAGGTACCTCAAGGCCCGCACCAAGGAAGGCCTCGGCCGCCTCTACGCCATGCACTGGCCCAACCTGCAAATGGACACAGCCCGGAACGTACGCCGGACACCCTTGCACTCCAGGCTGGCCGAACTCGGAGCATGCTTTGGCGAGGTCAACGGTGGAGAACGCGCCAACTGGTACGGCGAGCCCGGAACGTACCCGGCCTACGACTACAGCTACGGGCGTCCCGGCTGGTTCTCCCGCATCGCCGAGGAACACAAAGCCGCGCGCGAAGGAGTCGTGCTCTTTGACCTGAGCCCGTTCGCGAAATTCGAGGTGGCGGGGCCGGACGCGCTGGCTGTGTGCCAGCAAGCCTCAACCGCCGACGTCGACGTTGAGGTGAACAAGGCGGTCTACACCCTGTTCCTCAACGACGCTGCCGGAATCGAGCTCGACGGCACCGTCACGCGCCTCGAAAAGGACCGCTTCCTCGTTGTCACTCCCTCTTTCACACAGCAAAAGACCCACGCCTACTTGAAGCGACTGGCAAAGGGCCGGGCCGCATCCGTGTTCGACTGCACAGCCGCCCTGGCCACGATCGGAGTCATGGGACCGAAAAGCCGTGAACTGCTTTCCCGGATTTCACCAGAGGACTGGTCCGACGACGCCCAGGAATACACCCATGGCAGGACCGTTGAAATCGCCGACGGCTACGCCTACAGCCTCCGGGTCAGCTTCGTCGGTGAACTCGGCTACGAGCTATACCCCAGTGCTGACCTGGCCGTGAACATATTCGACGCCCTCTGGGACGCCGGTCAGGATCTGGGCATCCGACTGGCCGGATACCATGCCCTCGATTCGCTCCGAAGCGAAAAGGGATTCCGGCACCTCGGACACGACATCGGCCCCATTGACGATCCCTACTCGGCCGGTCTTCGCTTCACCGTTGCCCTGGATAAACCCGGCGGCTTCGTGGGCAAAGAGGCACTGCTGAAACTCGACCCCACCAAACCCGATCATCGCACGGTGTACGTTGCCATCGACGATCCAGAACCAGTTTTCGTCCATGACGAAACCGTCTACTGCAACAACGTCCCCGTCGGCAGGATGACCAGCGGAAGCTACGGACACACACTCGGCCGCGCCGTAGGCATAGCAGCAATCGACCCCGAGGCAGACCTTTCCGGTTCCTTCGAAGTCCGGTGCAAAGGACGCCTCTACCCAGCCACCGTTTCCCGTCGTCCGTTCTATGATCCCAAGGGCGAACGCCTGCGCGACTAACACTGCGGCGGAGTCCGCAATCCCCTCAGGAACTGCGGACTCCCCCGCCATGGCCCCGGATACCGGAGCCCTATAAGCCACACGAAAGGACTGACCATTGTCAGAGAATCAGCTAGAACGTGAAGAATCCGCTGCCCTCCATGGCCCGGGCAGCGTTCTCGACGGCAAAGCCACAGCAGCAACTATCAAGGCAGAACTCGCCGGACGCGTCGCCGCGCTCAGGGACGCGGGCATCGCCGTCGGGCTGGGCACGGTCCTCGTCGGAGACGACCCGGCAAGCCACTCCTACGTAGATGGAAAGCATCGCGACTGCGCTGAGGTCGGAATCACATCGATCCGCCGGGATCTTCCAGCCGACATTTCACAAGAAGAGCTCGAAACAGTCCTCTCGGAGCTCAATGAAGACCCTGCCACCACCGGGTATATCGTCCAGCTTCCCTTGCCGGCACACATCAACCAGAACGCCGTCCTGGAAAAGATCGCCCCCAAAAAAGACGCCGACGGACTGCACCCAACCAACCTCGGCCGACTTGTCCTGAACGTCGGAGAAGCCATCGATTCTCCCCTCCCCTGCACACCAAGCGCCATTGTCGAGCTGCTCGAACGGCACAACATTGCCTTGAAGGGTCTGGAAGTGCTCGTGATCGGGCGCGGCGTAACCGTCGGACGGCCCTTGGGCCTGTTGCTCACACGTCGTGCCATCAACGCGACGGTTACCCTGGCACATACTGGCTCCGCTGACCTGGGCAAACTGATCGCACGTGCTGATGTCGTTATTGCCGCAGCGGGCGTGCCCGCGATCGTCAAAGCCCACCAACTCAAACCCCGGGCGATTGTTCTGGACGTGGGAGTGTCACGGGCACTTGACGAGGTCACAGGTAAGTCCAGGCTGCAAGGTGACGTCGAGACCGGTGCCAAGGTAGTCGCCAGCTGGTACTCCCCAAATCCCGGTGGCGTTGGTCCCATGACCCGGGCCATGCTCCTGGTCAACGTCGTGGACATAGCCGCAAGAACAACTCCGAACGGCCAGTAAACGCGACGACTTCGTCTTGGGCAGGCGTTGTGGCGTCACTCGCAATAAGCTCACCCACACAACCCGCGCGTAGGCCCACGACGAACCACCGACGGCTCAGAAATATAAATTGCCACAACGGATGCCCCGCCCCAGGGAACGGGGCATCCGTCGTCTCTGCCTCAGCCTTCTGCTGTGGACAGTCGGCATTAAAAGCTGCAGCGCCGGCCGTTAGGGCCGGCGCTGCAGCTTTCGGACTTTCAGATCGCGTACAGGGTCAGGGGATCTTCCCGCAGGTGCAGAGACCGTGAACCGATGAGTTCGAAGCGGAGCCAGACAATGTTCCATCCCCAAAAAGCGTATCCACAACTGCCCTGGTGACTTGGCCATCGCCGGTGTCCACCTGAACCGGTTGACCCGGCCTTAGGTCTTTCCAGTCGGAGATCTCGTTGGCCAAAGGATGGTTCACTGCCCCCATGTCCCCTCCGCCCCAACCGCGTCAGGAGCTATCCACACGGTCTTCATGTTGGTGAATTCGCGGATTCCCTGGCGGCCGAGTTCCCGCCCATACCCCGATTTCTTAATCCCACCAAATGGTAAGCGCGGGTCAGAGACCACCATGCCGTTGACGAAAACCGCACCGACATCCAGTCGGCGCACGACTGCCTTAGCTCTGTCCGTGTCCCGGGTCCACAAGGACGCCGCCAGGCCAAACTCAGTCTGGTTTGCCAGGACGATTGCTTCTTCGGTCGATGAGACGCGGGTAATGGCCGCGACCGGGCCAAAGGTCTCTTCGTCAAAGGCAGCCTGCCCCGGAACAACCCGGTCAATGATCGTTGGCGGGTAAAAATACCCAGGCCCCTCTGGCAGTTCTCCACCCAGTAGAAGCCGTCCTCCTGCCTCCAGCGTGCGCTGTACCTGATCGTGAAGGGTCGCGCGAAGGTTTTCCCGGGCCATGGGTCCGATGTCCGTGGCTGGGTCCAGCGGATCGCCAAGAACGAGTTCCCTGGTTTGGATCACGAACTCGGCCACGAACTCGTCGGCGATCTCTTCATCGACGATGAATCGTTTGGCGTTGATGCATGCCTGTCCCGCGTTGGTGAAGCGTGCCTTAACGGCGGTCCGTGCGGCGTCTTTGATGTCCGCGTCGGCTAAAACGATGAATGGATCAGACCCGCCGAGCTCGAGGACCTGCTTCTTGAGGGCCGCTCCGGCCCGGGAGGCGACAATTGCGCCGACTTGAGTGGAACCGGTGAGCGCGACCGCGGCGATCCTGTCGTCGGCAATTACCGCCGCGACCTTCTCTGGTTCGATCAGCACCGTAGCACAAAGACCCGGGGCCAAACCTGCCTTGTCGAGAATGTCCTGGACGGCCAATGCCGACCGGGGAACGTTGTTCGCATGCTTGAGGATCGCGCCATTCCCGGCCGCCAGCGCCGGCAGTGCGAAGCGGAAGAACTGCCAGAACGGATAGTTCCATGGCATGATGCCCAGCACGACGCCCAGCGGCTCGTAGGCCACTCCGCTTTCCTTGGCGTCGGCATCTATGCTTTCGAAATCCAAGAACCTTGCGGCGTTGTCGGCATAGAAATCCGCGGCGCCGGCTGACTTCTCAATCTCGGCCCGTGCCTCGGAAATCGGCTTGCCCATCTCCAACGTGATCAGATGCGCGTATTCGTTGACGTTTTCACGCAGAACCTTGGCCGTGTTGCGGAGGATCTGTACGCGATCCTCAACGGGTACCAAGCGCCAAGCCTGCTGCGCGTCAACGGCGGCAGTAAGGATCCCGTCCAGCTGGAAATTTGAGTGCGAATCGAATGTCTGAAGTTGTGTGCCCGTCGCCGGGTTGATCGAGGAGATCATGGGTTTCTTCCTTTGCGAAAGGGGATAAACGTCCCGGTGTTGGACCAGTCCGGGCAACCGTGGGGAAAGTACTGCCGCCGTGTTCTGGCTAGGTAATCCAGTCAGGACACGACGGCAGCAGATGCTGGTTTCACCAGCTCCGTTGCACCCGGGAGGTCATCCGTCCAGTCGTGTCAACAAGGTTGAGAACTGGCTGCGGTCCGATGACCTCAGGTGCCGCAGGGTCAGGCTCCAGCGGCTGCGTAGCGGTGGGAACTCTGGACGGTGGCTTCTTCGCTGATCTGGGCACCCTGCCAGGCTTCCTTGTCCCGATAGGGGAACCACCAGAAGTCGTGGCTGGAGGCTGCCGGATCGATCATGACGAGTTTGGTGTGACGGAAGGTGTCGAGCCCTTCGGCGCCGAGCTGGCGGCCGATACCGGACATCTTGCGGCCACCGAACGGGCCTGCATCGTTGTCGAGGATCGGTGCGTTGACCCACACCATGCCACTTACAATTTCGTTGGTGGCCCGGGTGATCTCTTCGACGTCCTTCGAGTACAAGGTAGCGCCGAGACCGAACGGGGAGTCGTTGGCGACCTTCAAGGCCTCTTCAAAGCTTGAGACCTTATACACCGGAGCAACTGGACCGAATACCTCAGTGGTGAAGATATCCATGTCCGGGCGCAGGTCCTCCAAGATGGTGGGGGCGTAGAAGAACCCGTCCCGCAGCTCCCCTCCCAGGTTCAACCTGTTTCCGCCGATCGTGACGGTGGCGCCCTGCTCGACAGCCCGGGCCACCAGCTGCTCAACACGGGCTACCTCGCGGGCGTTTTCCATCGGTCCGAAATCAACCTTGTCAAGGCCGTGGCCAACCCGCAGCTGCTTCACATTGGCGATAAAAGCGTCCATAAACTGGTCATAGACCTCCTCATGGACGAGGATCTTCTCCGCCGACGTACATACCTGGCCGGCGTTGAAGAAGGACGCAAAGGTAGCTGCACGGGCGGCGACATCCATGGGGGCAGAGGGCATGACCAGGAAAGCATCACTGCCTGACGCCTCAATCAGGTGTGGCTTGAAGTGCTCAGCACAGGCCCGTGAAACGGCCTGTCCCGTCGCAACACTTCCGGTGAAGGCGATCATGTGAGTGTTCTTGTGGGAAACGAGCTGCTTCGCCGTGTCGGCACCACCGGAGACACACTGGACCAAACCAGCAGGCAGGTTCCGAAAGACCCGCATGAAGGAAAGAGTCGTCAGGGAGGCGTTCTCTGAGGGTTTGACGATCACGGAGTTACCAGCTGCCAAGGCAGCGGCCGCTGACCACATGAACAACAGGATGGGGAAGTTCGCGGGAAGGATGCTCACCACCGTGCCCATGGGTTCCTTCAGGGTGTAGTGGGTCTGACCGACAACAGAGGTGCCAAGAACCGAACCAATCGAGTGCCGGCCCAGTTCTGCATAGTAGTCCACTGCAGAGCCTGACCAAGCCATTTCGTCGGAGCTCTCCTTGTACGGCTTGCCTGTTTCACGGGTCAGTAGTTCGGCAATTTCGGGTGCGAGCTTCTTCATCTCCGCTGCCACTTCGTGCAGCATCTCGGCACGCTCGAGTGCCGTACGGGCGTACCATGCCTTCTGCGCAGCATTGGCGGTGGCCACGACGGCTTCAATGTCGTCGTGGCCGACCTCGGCCATTTGGCCGATGACTTTGTTGTTGGAAGGGTCCACGACATCGCGGCCCTGCGATACGGGAACGTATTCTCCGTCGTGGAAGAACGTGTTACTG
Source organism: Arthrobacter sp. TmtSoilC79 (assembly GCF_059739405.1). Classification (NCBI taxonomy): domain Bacteria; kingdom Bacillati; phylum Actinomycetota; class Actinomycetes; order Micrococcales; family Micrococcaceae; genus Arthrobacter; species Arthrobacter sp. TmtSoilC79. The sequence goes on from NZ_AP046052.1 coordinate 133,247, forward strand.
ACTCGAGCGAATTCGAGGTTGGCATTCATGGGTGGTTCCTTACGTTGTTTATGTGAAAGCAAAGAATGGGGAGCACCGTGCTGGCGGCTCTACCTGGTCCGGACAATCGAATAGGACTTAATGAGCTCTGTTTGCACTTTCCAGCGGCCCGCCCAGCCCTCAGGGAGGACCACAACAATTCCGGCCTGCAGGTTGGTTTCGTGCCCCTGGTCATCAACCAGTTGACCTTGGCCGCCAACGATGTGAATGATTTCCGTGTAGCCAGTCAGCTTGGTGGTGAATTCGCCAGGGGTGACCCTCCAGAGGCCAGCTTCCGTTGCCGGGTCGCTGTACAAAACCAAGGTGCTGGCCGAAGGGTCCCCTGAGAGGACGCGTTCCGGGCTGATGGCCACCTGCCCGGGCCAGTGGATATCGTCTGTCGCTAATACGGCTGCGTTCATGCGCTGACCGCGTCAACTTTGAGGCCTTGGACAGCATTCCGAATCCTGACCGCCGCCCGTTCGCCGCTGCGTAGCGCGCCTTCCATCAGGCCCGTGAAGTCCGGGTCCGCGTACTCGCCAGCGAAGAACAGGTTACCCACAGGTCGTTCCAGTTCTTCTGAATCCTGCTTTCCCCCCGGGGCGAAAGCCGCATACGCGCCGCGCGCAAGGGGATCGTTACGCCATATAGTGGCAACTGCGCCGCTTTCGCTGAAGTCCAGGTCAGGGCGGATGTGGCGGGCATGGGTTATCCAGGCGTTGAAGTCTCCATTGCCTTGTGCGCGGTCCAAGGCGCCAGGTGATCCCATGAAGGAGTTGAGCACCGGAGCAACGGTGCCGGTATTGCCCAGGGCCGTCCATGTCCAGAAGCGGCCGTTGGTTGACATCACCGCGCTGGTTGCCGGGACTGACCGCAGGGGGAGATGAAGCTTGGCGGCATCCCCTTGCAATACCCGGTTCAGTGCGTTGGTCTTCCACTCCGGAACGGACATGGCAACAGTTGAAGGGTCGCGCACGATGGACAGCGGGAGCGCTACGATGGCGGCGTCGAAGGCGGCACTACCAGTTGATGTTTCAACGAGCACCTCGTCGCCGACGTCCGTCACAGCTCGCACGGTCTCCTCGTAGCGCACAGAGCCGCCAAGGCGGGCTGCGAGGGCGTTAGGAAGTTCCTGGTTTCCGCCGCTGATCCTCCAACTCGGACGCGGCTCGAAAGAGGCGATGTGCTCAAGAGTGTCAGCGCTGACCTGGTCTGCTGCGACAGCGGTTGAAATTTCGATACGTCCGCGAAGTGCATCCACGAGCCGTCCGTTACCGTCCAATCGCTGGAGAACTTCCTCTGCCGATGGTGGTGATGGGTAGGTCCGGGCGATGGCCGCAGCTGCCCTTCCCGCCTCAACCACATCCTGCGTGCTGATCCCTGGGGTGTCAGCCAGTTCACGAACGTAGTAGCTCATGCCAGTGTCAACGAGGGACAAGTCAGTCAAATTAAGCAGACGCTGCATCGTCGTGTAGCCATGCAATACGAATTCAGCGCCACGTTCGATGATGCAAGATTCGTCGCGTCCGGCCCTGATTGCTTGTGACCAGACGCGCCCACCCGCACGTTTGCGAGCTTCGAAAACGGTGACATTGAATCCATCAGCTTCTAGCTGTGTGGCAGCTGCCAAGCCAGCAAGCCCGGCTCCCAGCACCGCGATGCGCGAACCTTCGCGGAGGAGGCTCATGATGCGGCCTCCATCGCGTGCATCAGGCCAATGGAAGCCATGACACAGCTCCCCCTCGCTGCAGTCCTCAGCGCGGACATCGGTGCAATATCTGCGGCCATGTCGGAGTCATCTCCTTTGATGAGGTGTTGTCGTATGACTCACGATAGTGACGCAAAGAGCCGCAAAGAATCGTACCAATGTAAGAAATTTGCCCTCTATTAGTAGAGGTGTATATTTCATTGCATGGAACAGTCGGTACTAACCGTCAACGATCTAGTCGATACGCAGAGCCTAGGAACACGTGTTCTGGCCGGGGCCAGCGGACTTGACCGTCAAGTACTCTGGGCTCATAGCTGCGAACTCAGCGACCCGGCACGTTGGCTTGGCCCCCACGAACTACTCATGACTGTGGGTCTGTGCGTTCCTCATACCGCCGAGGAACAGAGCGCGTTTGTCCGCAAGCTTAACGAGGCCGGCTTGGCGGGTGTCGCCCTCGGCGACCACCCCAGCCTTCCGTCGCTGACCCAAGCGCTCTTCGACGAAGCTGACAGACTGGGTTTTCCCGTTCTCCTAACTAACGAGGAAACGCCTTTTGCCGCCATTGGCCGTACCGTTGCCGCAGCAACAGCCACCACGCAAACATTCCAGGTCCTGAAACTCAGCAAGCTCTACCAACTATCAACGTACGCACACGCAGACCCCAAGCGCCTCATAAGCGATCTTCAAGACCTCCTAAGGTCCCGACTCACTGTCGTGGACACGCAAACAGGGCTGACCATTATTGACGGTCCTGCCTTGCCTGCCCTGGGAGAAAATGGTCGCGAACGTTCATACACTCTTCCTGGCGGGCGTGGAGCGAAGCTGGTCGTCGGAGAATACCCTGGAGAGGACATCAGCAGCTTCCTGTTGATCCACATCCTGCAGGTCGTTGACGTGGCAGTAAACCAACTGTTGAACGCCATCCATGAGCGGGCAGAACGTTCCAGGAACATGCTGGAAACAATCCTGGAAGGGCGTATCCCCGAACAAATCGATGATGTCCTCAACCCCGCAGACATGGTCGGAGGCTACAAGATGGTAGCTCTCAATGCGGAGGAGGGTCCGAAGATAAACCGCGCAGCTTCGATCGCGGCTCTGCCCGTCCTCGCCGGGCCCGGACGGAACTCTTTCTTTGTGCTCGTTCCTGAACCAGCGCTGCACCCCATTCGTGAAATTCTCGAAAAACTCGACATTCGAGCTGCAGCGTCCTCCTCATATGCAGACATCCGGGACGCAAAAGTTGCCGCCGAAGAAGCACACAAGGTCCTCTCTGCCGCAGGAGCCAACGACAACTGGCTCGACTTCACCGGCGTGCCCGTCTCGCTTCTCGCAAGATCCAGAAAAGAAGCAGACAGTATTGTCCGGCAGGTACTCGGAAGTCTCGCAGACCTGGACCCGAAAACAACAGCCCTACGGGAGACTCTCTTTAGTTTCCTGAAAAATGACCGCCGTTGGAACGAAACCGCCGCAGAGTTGGGCATCCATCGACAGACACTGTCTTACCGGCTCGCCAAAATCAAAGAGACAACCGGACGGGACACCTCGACCTCAGCGGACTTCGCCGCACTCTGGCTGGCATACCAGGCATGGCTTTCCCACCCGCGGAGCGATGCCCAAGAACCATCATCGCTTCGCCGGTAAGGCCCCAACTACTGCGATCGCCAGCCAGCTGCCCCGATAGCCCCAGCCTGGTCATCGTGGCCGACCTTCCCCGAAAAGGCGCGCCTGTTCCACCAGTTCGGTCATCCATGGTCGATGGCCCTGCCGAAACGTCAAGCCCTCGGGCAGCCCTTGAACGGCCGCCTCAGAACCGATGACGTCAATAGTGATGGGACCTCTGCCCGTCGGTGCGTTGGTGATGTGCAGATCGCCAAATGACTCCGGAATAGCCGGGTCCATCCACAAGCCCCCTCGGGAAACATGGGCGTCGTAGCGCAGCAGACTCATGACCAGGTGTATGGGGGTCGTGGCAGCCCACGCCTGGGGCGAACAAGCCGCGGGATAAGGTATGGGTTGCGGAAATACATCCCGACTGAATCCGCAGAACAGCTCGGGAAGACGGCCATCCGAAAACTCAGCCGCCTCAAAAAGAGCTACGGCTATACGCTGTGCCTCCGCCACGAATCCATATCGCATGAGACCGGTGGCGATGATCGCGTTGTCGTGCGGCCACACAGATCCATTGTGGTAACTCGCCGGATTGAAGGCCCCCATGTCACTCGCCAAAGTCCGTACGCCCCATCCACTGAACATCTCTGGCGACATCAGACGGTCGACAACGAAGGGCGCCTTATCCTTATCCACGATCCCCATCCACAGGCAGTGGCCCATGTTCGATGCGCACGCGTCAACCTGCCGCTTCTTTGCATCCAGCGCAATCGCATAATAGCCCCGTTCCGGGATCCAGAACTGTTCGTTGAACTGCTTCTTAAGCCGTGCCGCCTTTTCCGCCAGCTCGGACCCCAGAGCGTCATCGCCAACGTCGTAAGCCATCCAAGCACGCGAAAGATACGCGATGTAAACGTAGGCCTGCACTTCGCACAGTGCTATGGGAGGTTCCGCGAGAGTCCCATCGGCAAAGTTGATGCCATCCCACGAGTCCTTCCAGCCCTGATTGATCAGTCCCCGCTCGTTAAGCCGTTCATATTCAACAAAGCCATCACCGTCTTTGTCACCGTAATCGCGAATCCAGGACAGTGCGCGATCCGCATGCGGCAGCAGGGCAGCGACCGTATCCGAGGCAAAGCCCCAACGACTAAGCGCTCCAATGGTGTTCACGAAGAGGGGCGTGGCGTCCACACTGCCGTAGTAAACGGACTTACCACCCAACGACAATCCACTTGAAACACCGAGCCTGACTTCGTGAAGAATCTTTCCAGGTTCTTCCTCCGTCAGCGGGTCCACAGCCTTGCCTTGGCGGTCGGCAAGGGTTTGCAAGGTGCCCAGGGCGAGTGAGGGGTCCACAGGAAGCGCCATCTCAGAAGCCCACAACGAGTCACGCCCAAACAGAGTCATGAACCACGGCGCGCCAGCCGCCACAACAACCCGCTCGGGTTGATCAGGATCTTCAATCCTCAGAGCGCCCAGATCGTCATAGCTGCGCTGTAAAGTGCGTTCAACAGACCTGTTGCCCATACGCATTGCCGGGATCTTAGCTACCCACTCCTGTCGGCGGCGATCTTCCGGGGAAAAGCCCGTCTCATCCGATCCTGTGAACGGTAGAGACGCCCTTCCCTCAACTGCCGGGACAATGGTCAGGCCAGTGGTCCAGGAATCACGCGATGAAACGACCGCCTGATAAGTCACACACCGAGGCTCGACCACAGCACCGGCGGCATTAATGTCAACGCCCTTGCGGACATCCTCCCAAGCCGCCCAAATTTGAAGTGAATCTTCGTTCGCTTGGTGGGTTTTGTCCCAGCGGCGCTGACTCCGTGCCTCCTTAACCTCGAACAGATCAGCAAAATCCGCGTCTACGCTAAACCGAATGACACAATGGAACGGCTCTGACGAATAATTGCGAATTGTGATCCGCTCCAACATTCCCTGACCCACCTCCCTCAGCCGTTCGACAATCAGAGAGCTATCCGCATGGCCGTCGGTTCGAGGAACACGGCCAATAAACTGGGCCCGATAGGGTTCCTTTCCCCCTGAAGCCAGAGGCTCGAGAGCCAATCCGTTGATCGTGAGACTCCAGCAGGAGATGATCCGCGTGTCATGGACAAACAATCCGTGCGGAAGTGCCGGATCCATGTCCCCATTCGGAGAAGAGATACAGAAAGACGAACCCGCCACCAAGGTAACGGCTCCAGATCCCGGCGTACCTGCCAACGTATCGGCATTCCATCCAGCCACGTGCTGTCCCTTCGACGGCTGGTCAGTTGGGAACCTACGGAGACTTCGAGTCCCGATGAAGCCTTCGTCGCTGTAATTGACGCTACGCCAGACTTCCTCCCGGCACCATAGCCCGATGAGGTGCGACTGGGCACGGGAAAGCCGCGTCCGCTGCTTCTCAATCAGGAATGAGGGACCTAGAGATGGCCTGACGATGCCGCTACGCACAGTCCGCTTAGAGCACACCCTAACCTGACGTCAGGTTGGTCGTAGATACGCGTCAGGAAAGGGTGCGTAAAGCCTTTGTTGGACAGGTTTGACCGGACGCCTTAGGGGCTAACCTGCCACTTACGGTTCCCCTCCCCGTACCTGCCATGCAAGCAAAGGACCAATCTAATAACAACGGTGTAACACTATATATTGGGGCTGGGATTCGGTAACACTACAATATATAGTGCTCAAGTGACCGCTTCGTTCGGTTGATATTTGGAACACATCTGATTGGGGAACCGAGCTTTGGCTAAGACCGTATTCTATTCTTTCCATTACGAGCGAGACGTTCATAGGGTCCAGCTTGTCCGAAACATCAATGCGCTAGAGGGGCAGTCGCTGCTCAACTCACAGGCCTGGGAAGAGGTCCGCAGGCGAGGTCAGCAGGCGATCAAGAACTGGATCGACGAGCAGATGAAGTGGAAGAAGGCCGTAGTGGTCTTGATCGGCCAGGAGACGGCTGAGCGTCCCTGGGTTACTTACGAGATTGAGAAGGCCTGGCAAGCCAAACGTCCGCTACTTGGAGTTCGTATACATGGGCTCTCGTCTATGGGGACCGTCGATAAACCGGGCGCCGACCCCTTCGCGGGGGCAGCAGGGGTTTCGGGTGTTCCAATTTTCGACCCTACGGTTTTGGATTGGCAGCGGCGAATCGATTCGAAGGCGACCTACAACAACCTCGTTCGGAACCTCGAGCACTGGTCCACCCAAGGAGTCGTTCGCTGGTGGTGATGGCGCAATGCCCCTTCTGCGAGATAGCCGAGAATGAGGATCCCGACGCCCGCGAGGTGTACCGGGACGGCAAAGCTGTTGCATTTTTCCCACTTGAACCAGCAACACTGGGGCATACACTCCTCATCCCTCGAGTTCACGTTCCTGATATCTGGAACCTGCCGGAGGAGGTAGCAGCGCATCTAGGCATCACCTCCGTGCGTCTCGCCACTGCGATACGCCAAGCTGTGGCGCCTGAAGGGCTAAACATCATTCAGTCCAACGGCGCGGCCGCGACCCAAACTGTTCCGCATTTGCACATCCATCTGGTGCCTCGTTGGACGGGAGATGCCGTAGGACGGATATGGCCGCCTGAGACCCACTACACCGAGGAACAGAAGGACGATGTCTGGGGCAGGCTGAAGACCGAAATGCGCAGCTTGGAGCAAGGATGACCCAGGGGCCGACATATGATTCTCCGACCCGCGAGGATCTCAGGAAACACCTTGATTTAATCCAAGCAGTGGTTACTCGGATGTCCGCTGCATCGTCTAGTTCTAAAGGCTGGCTGCTGCCCGTGGCGACGGCAGCGTACGGCTTTTCGTTGACACAGCACTCTGGGTCCGTCGGCCTCCTCGGAGTATTCGCGGTTGTAGTGTTCGCCTACATAGACGCTAATTACCTGAGGCAGGAGCGGGCTTACCGGACGCTTTACAACGCTGTTGCCCAGGGGGACGGCAGAATTCCCCTTTACTCACTCAATCCGGCTGATGCTCAGGTTCCCCTCCCCGAGGATGCGGCCCGAGGGAAGTTTGCAGGTGCAATTGGCATGGCCAGACGCTGGGTTCCAGGTTGGCGCATCTGGGCGTCTTGGTCGGTAGCGCCATTTTATGGGAGCCTGCTGATGCTCGGTGCGGGCGTTTTCGCTTATGCCCTGGTCACTTAGTAGTACCGCCTAGGCAAGCCTCGGTACAGGTGGTTGACCAATTTTACGAGGAACCGGAAGCGTCTGACGTGTTGAAGACGACGGATCTGGTTGCAGCGCGACATATGGGCGCTTATCGGCGTTCGGCCGTTCGAAAATCCTCTTTCAACTGTGGCGAGCTGAGGTTAGTGAGGAATTCGGGAGGACTCGCAGGACTCAAGCTTCTTGCGAGTGAGTTCTAGTCAATGACTAGCGCAGCCGGCGTCGTTCAGTCTTCGGATTCTGTGCTTGCTTCTGCCCATTCGAGCGCGGCGACAACGTGTCCTTCGTTAGGAAGGGCGGCTTTTTCGTCTGCTGGCAGTTTGTCGTAGGTATAGGCGGCGACGGCCATGGGTGAGGTTGAGCGGCCGAGGCTGTACCGGACGCTGCGGTCGTTCTTGGTGCCACAGATAAGGATGCCGATGGTTTCGTTATGGTGCTCACGGCGGAGCATGTCATCGACAAGAGCGACATAGAAGTTCAGCTTGCCGGCATGCTCGGGCTGGAACTTTCCTGTTTTGAGCTCGATGACCACATACCGGTTCTGGTCCATGTGAAAGAACAGCATGTCAACGTAGTAGTCATCGCCGTCAACATCGAAGTGCACCTGCCGGCCAACGAACGAAAACCCAGGGCCCAGCTCCCGCAGGGTTTCTGTGATCCTGCTGGTCAGCGCCAGTTCAAGATCACGTTCGGCAACTTCCCCCGACAGGCCTAGAAATTCGAAATTGTAGGGGTCCTTGGCGACTTGCTGGGCCAGCTCGGAATCCTGTCCAACAAGCCGTTGGACAAAGTTCGACGGCGCCGCGCCAGTCCTCTCCAAGGTCCGGTTCATGATCATGTTCAGCAGGACGTTGCGGGACCATCCATGTTCCGCTGCCGCCCCGGCGTACCAGTCCCGCTCACGCCGGTGGTCCAACTTGTCCAACAGCACTGTGATGTGGCCCCACGGCAATTGTCCAACAGCCTGTTGGACAATTGGGTCCGGCCAGGCCGCGGCGAATCCCCGCATGTAGAAGAGGTTGGATCGAGACAGTCCCTTCATCTCGGGAAACTCGGCCCGAAGGTCTTCGGCCAGACGCCCCATAACCCCGCTTCCCCATTCCTCGACCTCCTGACGGGCCAAGACAGCCTTGCCAATCGACCAATACAACTCGATCAGCTGAGTGTTGACAGTTCGCAGGGCGGTCAAACGCGCGGTCCGGACCCGTTCCTTGAGCGAGGCCAAGAAATCGGAATACCCTGACGGCAGGGCCAAGGAGCGCGAGTCAGTCATACCCTCAACCCTAATGGCCGCCACTTAACCAGGGATTCAGTTGTCCAGACGGTGTACGGATAATTGCGCCACAGGCTGTGGCGCAATTGGGGGCATCATCTCAACCGGAAGCTGTTTTGGGATCGGATTGTGCCCTTTGTGAGGCCCCCCCGGATGAACAGCCAGTAGTGCAACAGCGTGTTGCACTATTGAGCCTGAACCAGTGCGTGGTCGATTCGCCCTGCTACCGCGTACATTCGCTGCCGGGAGCCTACGGCCGCATCCCTCTCACATCGGGGAACCAGCCTGCGGGTGCTTTCTTGGGTTCCAGATGTTCGGGGTCGCGGTGTTTTTGCATGTCGCATTTGTGAAAGGGCCCCCGCGGGTCCAGGAGGACGCGCATGTGGTGGTCTGCGTGGTCTCTCCACCAGACGCTCATTCCGGTGGCCCCGTCGAGTCGGAGGTTTTCCCAGGCCCGCCACAGCGCTTCGACGCGGGAGACGGCCTCGGGGTGGAAGTACCACTCGATGCACCACTTCGCGGCCCGACCATCTACGTCCCGCACGTAGGTGGGGAGCAAGTGCTCGTGCAGGAACTCTTCGGCCGACCTGTACACCAACTCCGGTGCTTTCGGCTCTTCTGTTTGTCCCTCGCCAGGGACCCCTGAATCACCGACCACGGTGGCAGTGGCGAATAGTCCAACTTCGGCTGTCATCGCAGACTCCTAGTTCGTAACCCAGGGATTGACCGCCGGCGCAGCAGCTGGAACCGGTAGAGCCGGTTCTTCGGAGCGTGGGCTGTACTTTTTGATGGAGGCTTCGACCGTTTCCTTGTGGGGTCCGGTGTACCAGGGCATGGTGCGGACGAGGGTGGCGGGTGCGCCTGAGGCGAGGACGACGGCGCGGCCACGGTCCAGCTCGGCCAGGTTGGAGACGTCGAAGATGCGTTCCTTGCTCTCTTGGCGGGAGCGACTGGACCCGGACTTGCCGGAGGAGGTGGAGACGTTGATGTAGCTGTAGTCCCCGATCAGGTCCATGAGCTCGCGGAGGAAGCCTGCTTCTGCCACGCCGCCGCCGTAGACCTTGACGTTCGCCGCTGACCAGATTTTGCGCATGTTCGCCTCTCCCCACAGCTCGACCCCCTGGGACCAGGACTGCAGGATGCCCATGACGATCAAGCCCTTGGAGCCGTAGTGGCTGAACTGGTCCGGCAGTCCCGCCCAGCGGACCACGTTGGCCAACTCATCGAGAGCGAACACTGCGGGCTTGGGCAGGCGGCCGCCGCTGCGCTCGGCTCGTTCTTCCATGGCTTCGGCAATGGCCACAGTCAGGGCAGTGGTGAGCGGCGCTGCCGAGCCGGCACCTTCCTTGGAGAGAATGTAGATCGTCTCCCGAGAGGCAGCGAAGGCGTGCGGGTTGAACTGGCGGCGGGCGTCGGTGGTCACCGTGGCCCCACCGGTCGGAGCGACCCAGCGCAGCGTGTTCCGGCTCTTGAGGCATTGGATCATCTTTTCGGCCGTGCCGAAGATACCGTCGCGCTGCTTATCAGCCAGCTTCAACGTCGATTCAAGGCCTTTGTACTGCAGCTCATAATCATGCTCGCGAAGGATCTCAATAGGTTCCTGACTGACCTGCTCCGTTACCCAGATGTAGACCTGCGTGATGGGCAGATCCTCGAGTGCGGCCGCGAGGAAATAGGAGGACAGAATGTCCTCGGCCTTGGGATCGAAGTAGGCATCGGGCTTGGACCCGGGGACGCGGGAACCGACGGAGAAGTGTTGGGTGAGTTTGTAGGCCTTCTCTTCGTCGGTGACGTAGGAGAGCGGGTTCCACCACCAGCCCGGTTCTTCCTGCGCGATCTTCTGCGGATCGAACACCCACACCGGAGCGATGGTCTCGCGGACACCACGTGTGCCGTCCACGACGTCGCGCTTGTTCGACGTCGACACCACGGCGCCTGGTGCGTCCAGGATGGCGGGCATGACCCGTGAGGTCGATTTACCGGTACGGGGCCCCCAGATGTCGAGGGACAGGTCTTCCCAGGACTGAATGAACTTCTGCCCAGTGGAGACGACCTTGCCCACCACGATGCCGGGAGTGTCAGTGACGCCCAGGCGCTCGGCGGTCGCTTTCGCTCCCTTCTCGGAGAACGCAGCCAGCGACTTACCCCGTCCGAGATAGCGGGCGGCCTTATCGACGCGGGCACGCTTTGAGGCACCCTTCCTCCAGGCCACCAGGACGACAACGGTCAGAGCCAGAACCACGGCGGCCATGAGGCAGGCGACGACTGTAGCTTCGGTGGGCCACCGTACACGGCCCTTGGCCAGTCCGGCGATCAGATCAATCGGATGGGCTGGCGGGGCGGCGATGCCTGCCATCGCCGAACCTAGGTGCAGGGCGGCGTAGGTTCCGCCGCCGAAGACGACGATGAAACCGATGGCCAGCCAGACCAGCAAGGCATCACCCAGGCCGATCCCTTTACGGTTTGGCGCGCTCATTTCTTGCCACCTTTCCCTTTACGGCCATTCGAGAGAACATCTCCGTCCCCGACCGTGGCCTTCCTGTTCTTTGCTGCGTTGTCAGACTCCTGCTTCTCCCGTAGTAGCTGTGTCCTCTCCGCCTCGGCGGCGGCTTCGCCCTTCCAGATTGGTACAAGCGTTGCAAGCGACAGCACTATGAAGATCCAGCCGATCAGTGTGCTCCACAGGGGAACGGCCTCCCATCCTGTTTTCCAGGAAGGAGGAAAGTTGAAGGCAATGGCTGTGGCGTAGACGCTAAGTATCGAAATCCCGTTTCTGGACCAAGTGATTTCGTGGTTTCGAGTTCGCTTTACGAGGTAGATCACGACGGCTACGGCGGCGGATATCAAGCCCAGACCCACCCAAAAATAGAACCAGCCGAGCTGGCTCTCGTAGACCGACGGATCAGCAATGATGTTCATGCCGACGCTAAGAGCCACAGCACTTAAAAAGATCACAGTGGTGACGCTGCCGTACCACCATTCGTTTGGGGTTGGGGCTCTCATGACGTTCCTTCTTGGGTGGGTAGGGCCGGGGCTGCCGTCTCGAGCAGGGTTTCCTGGGCTGCGTGCCATTTGCCGTCGGTATCGTTGACGCCTTCGGGGCCTTTCTCCAACGAGGTGAGGCCGACTTGGACGGGGATCCCGGGACGGCCACCGACTTTGATGAGGAATTTTCCCCGGCCCGGAGGTTCGACGTCGACGCCGCGTGAGTCCCACGCGGGCGGGTCCTGCCAGCCGATGAGTTTCTGCTGCTCCTGCCGGGACAACGGAATAGCGGAAGTCAGCAGCGGCATCTCGGAGGCGGGGAGGCCGCTGCAGATCACCATGCCGGAGCGTTCGACGAAGCCGCGGGCTTTCATCCGGTCCTCTTCTGCCGGCAGGGCCAGCAGGTCGGACATGGTGTGGGAGATCATGATCTGTCCGACGCCCACGGAGCGGTTCAACCGGGTCAGGGCGTCCACACGGTCGACCATGCCTTTACCGGCGCGCAGCGCCCGCCACAGCTCGTCCAGGACCACTAAGTAGTTCCGTCGCGGTTCCAACCCTGCGTCGGCGAGGGCGTTAGCGACGTTGACCGTGCCGAAGCCGTAGGACCAGCACGCGAGCAGGATGGCGGCCTGCAGGTCCGTTTCTGTCTCGTCAATGCTGGAGACGTCGAAGACCACGGCCCGGTCACGGACCATGGGCTGGCTGGTCTGGCGGGAGAAGATCTCTCCGAGCTTTCCGCCACCGGTCAAGCCGAGCAGGGTTGCCTCCAACGCCCGGGTTTCCTGCAGGTAGATCTTCATGTCGCCACGATCCAAGGCGACCTGGCGCAGCTCGTCAGGTGCGGAAACGATGACGTCGAGGAGGTCCTTCAACACCGGCACACCGTCGAAACGGTCATCGAGGACCCGCAGCGCACGGTCCAGGATCGTCTGTTCCTGATCGGTGGGCGGGTTGTTCCGGCTAATCGTAATGAGGGAGACGACCGTGGTCAGGCGGCGGCCGTGCGCGTCGGCACGGACCCGGGCCGCGTCCTCGGGGTGGCCGTTGTCTTCAAGGAGCTGCGCGGCTTCAACAGCCTGGCCCGGGTCAAGGATGTTCAGATACCCGACGCCACGGCCGAGCCGGATGACCTGCCCACCGAGGGCCCTCACGGCTTTGACGTGCTCTCCCTTGAGGTCACCAAGGATCAACGGGTGAACACCTTGGGCGGAGAGTCCGATGAACATCCGCCGCACGACCGTGGACTTTCCCAGCCCGGGCTTGCCCAGGATGAACGCCGAGGGGTTGGAAATCAGGCGTGCGCGCTGGAACCAGCTGATCGGGTCGCAGCAGACCGTGGCCTGGGTTTCCTCGTGGCGTCCCAGCGGGACACCGATCATGGGCGAGGACGCACCGGAGGAGAACGGCCACAGACCACAGACCTGAACCGTCGTTCCCCGGTACTCCTTCACGGAAGGTACGAGCTGGGCCATGCCACCGCCGCGCCCGGGCCAGCCACGGGCACCAGGACCGGCCTCACGCGGCTGCTTCTCAGCCTTCTTCGGCGCAGCCTTCGCAGGGGAAATGCTGTGCTTGGAGGAACGGGTGAAGAGTTTCGGGAAGGCCATTACAGAGCATCCTTAATCTCGGACGGGACCATGCTGTGCTTGGGCAGCACCAGACCCAGTGGCAGGGAAGCGGCGAACGCGGTGTCCTGCGAGCCGTAGGCGCGGCGCAGCAGCACCCGGGCGGTGCCCGAGGTCTGCTCCACGGCCGCTACAGCGTCTGCGAGTCGTTCCCGGTCGGTCACGGTGGCGGTGACGACCATGCCGAAGTTCACCAGCCCGGCACCTTGGGCTTCTTCCTGGGCGGTCTGCGCCGCCGATCGGGCATCGACCAGCGCCCGGGCTGAGGGGCGGGTGCCGGAGGTGATGCGGACGTTGGCGTTGTTCTGGTCCCGCTCCACCACGGCAGCGGCCCGGGCCGAATCCATCGGCCGGTACAGCAGCGAGACGCGTTTGCGGTCAATGTCCCCGTGCGGGGCCAGCAGCCGGGACAGGACCGAGGAGTTCACCGATCCACGCGGTGCACCGGTCATGGTCCAGGACGCGGAGAACGCGGAATCGTGCCGGTAGTCATCCCAGCTTGCCTGCGTCGCTGTGGGGCCAACCTCGCCCCAATTCAACGACACCGGAGAACCGGCTGCGTGGGCTTCATCAATGATCAGCGCAGCCGGAGGATCGTAGGCGATCCTCACAACCTCGCACAGTTCCTGGGCGGACATGGGCCGGGCGATCCCGGCACCGGTGGACTGCAACCGTGCCGACAGGCCCGGGATACGGGACGCCATCTCGCGGGCAACATCTTCCGGCGTCCGCTTCTTGGCACCTGCACGGATCGCGGAGTTAAACGTCAACGACACCCAGGCGCGGACAGTGGCCGATCCTTCAGGGTACGTTTCCACGACCTCGTTGAGCATTTCCCGGGCGAACTCGGGCGCGTCCGGGTCAATGTTCATCAGTACTTCGTTCCGGAGCCGGTACCCCGAATCCGGGGCGGTCTCGACCGTCACGGCTGCGGCGTCCAGCCCGGCCTCATCGGCCAGCCCGGCGAGCCAGCCACCCCAGTTAGCGACCCACGCATCGACCTGCTCAGGGTCCACCAAGGACGCCCCATCGGGTTCGGTCGAGAAGATGACCGTGAAGTGGCTCGTGGCGGGCACATGCAACATCGCGAACGGGCGCTTGTAGGAGTCAGTGAACTCGTACAGGGTCGACTTAGCTGCCAGGCCGGGGAGCTGGTACATGCCCCACTCGGTCACTCCGAGCGGCCCGGAGCGGTACAGGTTCGTCCCAGACGATTTGGAGACCTTGAAGGCCAAACGAGTTCCGGCGCGGTCAACAACGGACTGGCCATGCTTGTCCTTGACTGTCAGCAGCAGAGCGCTGACACCGGCAAAGGCAAGAACGCCCAGGCCGACGAACAGGCCCCAAATAGCGAAGCTCACAATGCCCAGCAACAGGCCGGCAAAGACGATCGCGGTGCCGATCGCGCCGAGGTTTGCCAGCCCCGCTGAGCGGGGAACGCGCCAGTTGCCGTAGGACGGTTCTTTGTATTCGGTGCTAATTGCTGCCACTGGGGCCCTCCCCGGTTGAATCGTGCGCTGTCTTTTCGATTGCGTGTGACGTTTTGGACGCCACCTTTGCTCCTGTTGCTACAGCCACACCCACGGGGCCAGCTGCCGCTGCTCTCCCGCTGGATGCGGCCGTTCCTGCACCGGCACCAGCAGCCGACCCTGCGGTTCCAGCGGTACCCGCTGTTCCGGCCTTGGCTGCTGCAGCCGTGCCAGCGGCTCCACCCGGACCCGTGGCACCCGGTGTTGGTTGACCGCCTCCACCACGGGGGCCGGATGTCCCATCGCTGCCCTTTGGCGAACTGCCGCCCTGAGTGCTCTGAGTACTCTGGGTGTTTATTGAGGATGCGGGGGTGGGTGAGGCGTTGCCTCTGCCGCTCCCGCCACGGCCCAGTGAAACAGCACCGGTGGCAATGGCCCCAACAGCCGCACCGGCCCCAGCACCACCGCCCGAGGCCACGGCACCGACCATCGGAGTCACGAAACGCATCAGAGCAGGCAGCGCGAATAACGCCACCACCATCAGCGTGAACCCCGTGATGGATTGAATCAGCGTGTTTTTGCCGTCGCCGTTTCCCATGAGCAGGAACGCCACAGAGTAGACAATGGCGGCGGCTGGTTTGTAGAGGATGAAAGCTATGGTCCAACCCACTGCTTTCTGGAACCACTGCCTACCCATCTCGGTGTTAGTGAACGCGGCCGTGGTGGGCAAAAGGCCCGCAAGGATGACCAGCATGCCGCTGCGTACCACCATGAGCACGACTTGGACGAGAGATGCGATCAACCCAATCAGCCCAAGGACGATCAGAATGAAGACTCCGACGCCGGTCTGGTTCGTCATCACCAGGATCTTCAGGGATTCGGCGAATCCCTGCCCGTTAGTGGAACGGTCGATGACGGCTACGGAGAAGGCATCAGCGGCAATCACCAGAATAGAAATGACGCCCAAACCAAGGCCGGACACCAGCGTCAGCGTCAGCAGCGACCGGAGTAGGTCCTTAAGCGGAGCCCCGCGCTGTTCCCAAATCAGGCGAATGCCACCAAGAATGACGGCGAGGACTGCAAGTGCGAGGGTCCACGGCATCAATTCGCTGTTGACCATGGAAACAACAGGGCTTGCCGTCGAACCGTCTTGGCTAGTTAGGTTCACCGTCGGAGTTGAGACCCAGAAGGTAGACAGAGTTGTCACCATCTGGCTCATGCCCTCCATGATGGCTTTGGCGAGGTTGTTGATGGCGTCATCTGTTATCCCAGCAACAACTTCACCGGCACCTTCCTTGGCCTGGCATGCTAAGTCCCATATTTCGCACGCCATGTCAGACCCCAGCCCAAGGGATGAATGCACTCAAGTCACTTATCTGTCGGACCGTTCCGCCGCCAGCAGCCGGCATGTCCAGTTTCCAGTCGCCGTCCTCCCAGAGCAGTGAGGTTGAGAGAGCGCCGTATCCGCCATCGGTGGTCTTGAAAGCCAACTCCACGACTGCTGCTGTTGGCGTGTATGAGTGCATGACGAACCCGGCGATTTGGAGCTTTGGTGAGCTTCCACCGCCGACGTCTTTGCCTTCATTGATGGCCTTTACCGCTTTGTCCCGAGTTGGACTGTCGGCAGCAAGATCCAGATAGACCTGTTTTGCGGAGCCGTTGAACGAAGCGGCCCAGATGTTCGCCGTTGCGTAGAGGGCACCGGTAGGTGATTGGGCAAAGCACGACCTCAGGCCGTCTTTATCCACCTTGCCGGGCCCAGCCGTTGATGGATCGGTCGGAACGGCCATGGTTCCCACCAGTTCCCACTTAGACTTCGGCGCGGCACCAAGGGCTGTTTCCTTCCCGGCAGGGAGCCCGCAGACACTCTTGCCTGCCGCAGCTGGCGTGCTGGGCTTGGCTGAGGCGGAGCTGCTCGGTCCTGCCGGTGCTGGTTGGGCGTTTCCTTGTCCTTTGGGGAGTAGGAAGACGACGACTGCTGCTGCGATGAGTGCGACCACCAGCGAGGCGGCAATGATGAAACCGGGTTTGGTGAACGGATTGCTTTCCGTGGTGTTCTCTGTTGACTGGCTCAAGGGTGAACCTCCCGTTGTTGGTGTTGCTTAGACGAAGGCGCGGACGATGCCTGCGGCACCGGTGATGATGATGCAGCCGAGCAGGACCCAGCCGAGCTTGGCCAGGGACTGGCCGCCTTCGCCGCGTTGGAGCTGGATGACCATGGTGATGCCAACGATGATGACGCCGAGAACGCCGAGGACGAGGCCTATACCGGAGGCCCAGTTCAGGACGGTGAGCAGGCCGCCGGCTTCTGCTGGAACGACCGGTGTCGGGTTCGGGATGGTGCTGGTGGTGATTGCAGTGATCGAGTTCATGGTGTGACCTTTCAATGGTTGGTGCTTGGGTTGGTTTTGGTAACCAAGGTGGTTACGTCGGTGATGAATCGTTGGTATTCACGGGCTGTTGGTGTGGTGGTGGAGTCTCCGTGCCGCCACGCTTCGACCCAGGGAAGGGTCCAGAGGCGGGGTGCTCCCCCGCCGACGATGACCGTGAAGTCGCGGAGCGCTCTGGGAGCCTTTCCTGGTGCGTCCGCGAGGACGGCGAGGCCGATCAGCTCCACAGCGGGGGCGGCGCCGGATGCCCATTGGGTCAGGGCGTTTTGGGCTGTGGTGAGGCCGTGCATGTCTGAGCGGCAGACCAGCAGCACGTGGGGTTTGGACCCGTCCCGCGGGACGGGCCAGAAGTGCCCGGTGGGGCGTGCCCCATTCAGCAGGTCAGCGGTGCGGCTTTCACCGGCTCCGCCGTGGCTGCCGACAACCCACAACGCTGCGGTACCGGACATGGTGCGGCTTGCCATACGATCTGCGGTGTCGGGTTCGACCATGCCTTTGAGCGGAGTGTTGATCATGGCAGCCGGCGGGACGTGCACGTCAGGTGTTTTTTCGTCGATGTTCTCGTCAGGGGTGGTGATCCAGGGGTTCAGTGACAGTTGCATGCTTCCTCCTTTCTTCAGTTCCGTGTGGATGGGTTAGAAGCCTTTGGCGACGGCGGCCGCTGCGGCCAGCCATGCCCGCTGGGTTGCGGGCTGGAGGGCTTCGTAACGGATGGGGCCGTTGACCAGCGCAGGGTCGTAGGGAATGCGGACGACGGCCCGGACGTACGGCTCGAACCCGTCAGCGATCCGCTGGGCTTCCGCCTTTGCCCGCTTGAGGGCGTCCCCGGTCATGCTGCGCTTGGCATCGGTGGACTCGGAGACGATGACGACGGCGTTGCGTGCTAGTTCAGCGTCGTGGCCACCACGGGAATCGAGCGTCTGCAACGTCAGCCTCGCGGCTTCGGCACGGTCCTCGATAGCGGTCACGGGAACGACGAGCTGGTTAGTGTGGTCGATCATCCGACGCCAGTTCGCGGCCCGGGCGGTGTTACCGGAATCCATGACCACCAGCCGGTAATAGCGGGTCAGGACCTGGTGTGCGATATCGACTTCCTCAGCGGTGACCTCGTGGTCGCCTTCTTCGTTCTCATCCGAGCGCAGCACATCGAACTTGTCGGCCGTTTGGTGATGCACGAACTTGGCGATCTCTGCCGCGTTCGTAGACGGTGAGAGCAGTTCCGTGGAGGAATCAATGAGGTCCAGAACGCTGCGGTTATGTGCGCCCTTTTCTGTGCGCCAGCCCAGCGTGCCCTGAGATTCGTTGTTGTCCCAGGCGACGGTGGCCGCGCCGCTGTAGCGGGCAAGAATGGCCGAGAGCATGACCACGGTGGGGGTCTTGTTGGCCCCGCCCTTGCGGTTGACCACGGCGATGGTCCGGGGTCCGGGCCAGTGCTGGCTCACGGTGCGGATATCTTCCCGTTCAGCTAGCTCTTCCGGTGAGGGGTCCATACGGAACCCGAGCCGGGTGAGTGCTCCACGCCAGCCCTGGGTGGCAGGTTCCAGCACCGGGGCGCTGACCAGGAACGAAGTTTCCTTGAAGCTCCGCCGGGTCTGTGGAGCCTCCGGCACGGCTGCAGCTGCCTGGGGTGTTTCCGCGTCGGTGATCCGCTGCCCGTTCGAGCCTGCGGCCTCGGCCGCAGCGGGGAGGTCCGTTTCTGCTTCTGGTCCCACCGGAGTCGGCGGCCACGGCTGGCGATCCACTCCCGCTGCCGTAGCTTCGAGGCTCACGGGCTGCGCGGGAGCAGGGCTAGGTTCCGGAGCCGCTACGGGCACGGTGTCAATGACGGCCGGGGCCACGGTCGCCGGCGTGGTCTTCGGGGCCTGAGCACGGCGGCGGGCCGGGCGAGGCTCGTAGGAGACGGATTCGATCTTGTTATCCGGGTGCACGATCAGCTCACCGTGCCCTTCGGGATCCTCGATCTGGACCCGCACCGGGCGTTTCAGCGTCTGTGCTTCGGCCACGACGAGTGCGAGGGCGTTGTTGCGGAGGTCCTGCAGGGAGTCCCCGTCGGGGACGACTCGGGAGTTACCGGCAACGACGACTTCGGCGGTGCCGTTGTCGCGGACGATGGCCTTGATGCTTGGGAAGGCCAGGACCTCGGCTGATGCAGTACTCATGAACTTTCTTCCTTTACGTGTGTGAGGTGAAGAGAGGGCCAGCGTTCAGGACGTCGGTGGTGTCAGTCGGTTGACCTTCCATGGAGCGTCCTTGCCCGTGCGGAGCAGCTGCAGCGTGTAGGTCCCGGCGTCGGTCGGGACAGCGGCTGTGACGCCGTAGCCGTTGGATTCATCGACGGTCAGCTTGGCCGGGCCGGTGACGCGGTTGGCGGGGACGTTGGCCGGGTCCACTGCCGAGTAGCCGGCGGTGGCCTGCGGGGTAAGCCAGCGGGCCAGGTCGTTGGCCCACTGTTGTTCCTCGGCCTTGGGGCGGGCGAAGTCGGCCATTGCCTTCTGCGCGACGTCCACGGCCTGATCCTTGCTGACCTGATCCCAGGCGATGCCAATAGTGGCGGGGACGGTCCCGCCCGGTGCCTGCGGGCCGCTGTCGACGCTCAGGGAGACCGGGGCAGAGGGGGTGGCCGTTGTCTGTGCTGGTGCCGGTGTGGTGTTCGAGGCCGGTGCGCATCCGGCGCACAGCAGGGCTGCTGCTGCGATGAGGGCCAGTGGCTTTTTCACTTCTTCTCCTCTTGGTTGGGCAGGTACAGGAACGCGGACGGGACACTGCTTTTGACGGTGCGGGTGTAGTAGTTGTGGTCATCCGGTGGCGGCTTGCCGTTGTAGCCCTCTTCGACGTAGGTCCCGTCGTCTTTGACTTCCTTGACCACGGCCACGTGGCCGTATTGCGGGTCCGCTCCCCCGGTGCCCGGTGAGTACCAAACGACTGCACCGACGCGGGGCGTCTTGCCGGAGGGCCAGCCTTTGGCGTCCCAGCTGGCCTTCCACGTGAGGGCCGAGCCGAGGCCTTGGCCGTCCGGTCGGAAGTTGCCGTTGAGGAACTTGAACGGTGCGCTGGTCGAACCCATCTGCTGGTTGACCCGCCAGAGGGCGAAGTCCACGCATTCGCGGTAGAACATGCCCAAAGGTGATGCGGCTGAGCCTGTCCCGACCTGCATCCAGGTGGGAGAGTCTTTCCATGGGTAGTCGTCCCCCGCCCCGGACTTCCCCGGGATCCCGCAGTCGCCGCCTTCGACCGAGAACTTGCCGTCCGAGAGCGCCTGGACGATCTTGACCGCTTCGGGCCAGTACTTCTGGTAGTGGTAAGGGTCGGCGTTGCGCTGGACCTTGTTCCCGGCAATGGTCGGCTCCAACAGTTCCCAGCCCGGGACGGCCTGTAGCGCCTTGATGAAGTTCGTGGCACTGATGGTCGGGTCCATGCGGTCCGTGTAGGAACCCCACGCGCCGTTGTCCCGCTGCTGGAACAAACCACGGGAGTCCGGGCCGGGACCGTCACCGTAGTCCAGCACGCGCAGACCTGACTCCCCCAGGGCCACCATGATGCTGATGGTCTGACCCTTCACGGAGAGGTTCAGCGCTTTACCGGCCCCCATGACAGCGGCCGCGTTTTTCAACTGCTCCGCGGAATACCCATCAACCTTCGTGCTGCCGTCCACGACCACGGACACCGGGCCGCAGTCAGCCGCAGCAGGTTTCGCCGGAGCCAGCAGCAGGACGAAAGAGAAGATCAGCCCAAAGAACAGACTGGGGATCGCAATAAGGGCTACTAGACCCAGCGATTTACGCTGCATTAGGACCGGCCCCGGGAGCGGGCACGGCCGGCCCAGGAGTCTTGAATCCGCAAAGAGCCGGCGGCCTCAACGGTAAGCACAATGTCCGGGCGGCGAACGCGGAGAACGACCCCGGGGCGACCATTTGAGAAGACATCTGCCGCTGGGTGGGTCGTGAGTAATCCGGCGTTCCTCAACTCGGCCAGGACATCTTGAAGGGCTTTGCCCAGCCCGGTGCGTCGGGCAAGCTCTGCCTCGTAGGTCACACAGGCGGCGCGGCCTTCAACGAACTCACGCTCATCCATCAGCCCCAAAAGTTCATTCAAAACCAGGGACTGTCGGTCGGGAACGTCGAGTGCGGTGATCCAGGAACGGAATGCCTCACGCTCCTGCAGCGCTCGTTCGCGCAGCTCGCCATGCATCGGCCATTCCGTGCCGAACGGTAACAACGAAGTCATACCTGTCCTCCCCCTGAACATCGCTTCCATACCTATCAGAAGCCACCGACGATCCACTAAATCCAATCGATGGACTGAGTCATTGTCTCCGCATTCCAGCGAAAGCGCTTGTCACAAGGACTCAGTGCGATACATACCTCCCACATTCATGAGCCTAACATTAAATGTTAGTGTAATATCCAGGGGTGAACAAATACGGCAAAATAGGCAAGTGCCCCGATATGCAAAGCCCCTCGCCGCCGTGCAGCCACAGGCTGAGGCAGCCATGAAGGCGTTTGGAATGAATCAGGTGCGCGCTGCGATTATTCGACATTTAGCGCTCAACCCCGGCGGGACTACTTCAGGGCAGATTAGCCGCGAGCTGTCCGCGACGTACCAGACCATCTTCCGGCACCTGCAGGACTTGGAAGACCAGGGCATTATCGTGTCGGATGCTGGCGAACCACGACAGGGCCAGCGGGTCGTCTACACGCTCAACCAGGCCGCGCGGGATAAGGCACTGGCCGACTATGCCGACTACCTCGACGGTAAATAACGCTTCTTGAATGCCCGCGAAAGTCCGCGGACGATCTGGGACACGCCGCAGATCAAGACCGGTTTCCACTCCCGATATAAAAAGCGAGGTAGTGAAGTATGAGCGCACATGTTCCATGCGCAACGTCGAAGGTGGATGAACCTCGCATTGGCGTCCATCGTCATATTTTCCCGGTTCGACATAGGCATGCACACGGAGCGGTCCGCCGCTATGGGCTATCCACCAGGGACTACCAGGGTGCCCTGAACGGTGGTGACAACGGGTATCGCGGGCGTGTCAGTGCCGTTGAATTGCGCCCCGCACCACGGGCTAACCTTGGCAGGTATACAGCGGGCCTACGACTGAAGAGTCGACTAGCCATAAGCTGCTTACGGGGCGGGAGGCGACACGCGGAGCTGTTTTCTGTAAACAAATCCCCGGCTGGGACTCTTCGCGGTGCTAGGTTCGATTTAGTCGATAGCTGTAAACAGAACTTCGATCGACTGCATGTGGCACCAACAATGAACCAGCTACAACCCCTGGTTGTGCGAGATTCAAAGGACCTGACAATGAGCGCAGTAATCAATCGTGGAGGCGGTCGGCCCAGCAAGGGCCTCCGCAAATACATTGGCTTCCGCACGCCGGCCAAGACCGCGGAGGACGTTCACATGATCGCCGCCGCAAAAGGCATGACTGTCACCGACTATGTTGCCTCTGCAGTCGACCGATCCTTGCGTGAAGATTTGGCCTTGCTTGGTCAGTTCACTCAGCAGGATGAACTCCCGATCCGTATGGCCTCATAGATACAAGGAAGGCCCGCCATAAGCGGGCCTTCGAAGCTGAAGATTCACGATCCGGATAGCTTGCCGGCAGACAGATCGTAAATCGTATGGAAGTCCTGGAACAGGCCTTCATTTGTGTTGCAAAACCGATCTGGCAGGATCGGCCATTTCTCATTCCCTGAACAGGAACAAAATCATCGTACAACAGCACGCTCCCGTGCTGCCAGCAGCCCACGTTGCTGGCGTGTCTCAGGAGCCAACCCAGACTTCAAGCGCCGCCCAAGCGTGGGCCGCGCTTGCGCCTCTTCTCGCAGGTCAAGCCCGTATGCGCCTCTCCCGGGACGGTGGTAAGACCTATCCTCAAAAGCACGAACGGGCTCTGACTGAGACGCTACCCACTTTTCCTGCTGCAGTCCGGATCTTCGGGAAGGATGGTAGCTGCTCGGCTATCTTCCTTGACTTCGACTCCTCCATTGCAGGTGTCGACTGGGTTGAGGCTGATGTGAAATCACTCCAAACGTGGTTGCACAGCTGTGGCGCTCGGTGGATCGAGGATTACTCGCCCAATGGCGGAAGGCACGTGTACATCCCACTGGAAAAGCGGGTCGCCTTTTCAGAAGCAAGAGACGTTGTAGAGGCACTTGGCACTCGGTACCGCACGTTGGACAAGACGCCCCACCAGAACATGCTTCATGGATGCATGCGTCCACCTGGCTCACCGCACAAGCGCGGTGGCTACCAGGAACTCGCGATGAGTCTCAACATGGCTTACGACGTTGCGCGGCGCCCAAACAGGGAAAAGGTATGGGGGGCAATGCGCTCAGATCTGAGCCATGAAATCGCTGAGATACGAGCGATGAGGCTGGACCAGCCCCTTTCAGCGGACCGCGAAGCCTCTAGAGCACCAACGGTGGCCGGGCGAATGTCCCGGCCTATGCAGCAGATGGCACTATCCGGTTTGTACGACGCAAACCGGTATGCCTCCGATTCAGAAGCCCGTCAGGCGATTCTGACAGCGGCCGCCGCTGCAGGCATGGGTCTTATTGATGTAGAACGACGTGTCCTCCAAGGTGTGTGGCCTGGCCTCGCGTCCTTCTATGCCCGCTACGCCGCGCATCAGAGACTCCCCTCCCTGAAGCGGGATTGGAAGAACGCGGTCGCCTACCTACGAAAAAACCCAGTGACTGACGTCGGAAATAACAATGCACGTAAATCCCCCACAAGCCAGCCTTATACACAGCCCCCCGCTCTACTGCCTACATCTGACGTGAATAGCGAGCACCGATACCTGCGCACCTGGGGAAACGCCGCCCGGCTACGAGAACCTACATACGCTAGCTCGCGGAACGGTCTGGCACGGCGAATGGTTCTACGGGCTCTTGGAGCAGCCGCTCACATGACTGCTTCGCGTTTCGTTGAGTTCGGTGATCGGTCAATCGCTGTAGCGACAGGTCTTGACCACACAACGGTTGGTTCCCACCTAAGGGCCCTGCGCTCCGAAAGTGATCCGCTGGTTACTTTGGTGGAGCGTGGTCGGGGAACGAAAGGGGATCTGTACATGCTGACGGTGCCTGAGGGTCTTCGTGCTGGCGCGAAGGAACTGTCGTGGCGGAAGGGTAGAGTCCAAGCACTTAGACCGGTATTCAGAGAGCTAGGCATGCCTGCGGCATTTGTTTACGAAGCCCTAGAGCACACACCAGGGCTGACGACTACGGAGTTAGTGCACCAGACTAAGCTCTCCAGAAGTGCCGTAAGGGAAAGTCTTGAGATTCTGGCGGCCTGGAACCTGGTGTCTAGGGGTGATGGACGAGTCTGGACGGTCGTGGTTTCAACTTCCCTCCAGGAACTTGCGGAGTACTTCGGAGTGTTGGAAGCTGTGGCCGGCCAAGTGCAGAAGTATCGTATCGAACGGGCTATCTGGAGGGAGTGGCTTTCGAGGAATGTCCGAACTGTAGCGGAGCTCCTGTCCCCCACCGAGGATTACCCGTGGGAAGCCTATGAAGGGCCACCAGATGAGTGGTCTCTAGCTGATATGGCATTCAACAGAGCTGTGTAATCCGTGCAGTGGCTTTTCTCGGATGCACTCCTATTCGGACCTAGCGTGGGCATTTGTGTGTTTCGTTGTCGTTGGGCGTGCGAGGCGACCGGGCGCCCGGTTCACTGCAGTGCCTCTGTTCGCCCTAGGATGACAATTCTGTCCGGTTCCACCGTTGGTGAGCTGCTTGGCGCGACATACCTGTTTCTGAGCCTATGTCGGCCCAGGTCAGATCTGAATCGCGTGCAGTTTTCACCGCTTCGTCCAGGCGAGCGGCGGCCCGGTTGTAACTGCGAGCAGCCATCTGCAGCCCCCACGCCCTTACGTGTTTCCGCCATTCGATCAGGACGGATTCTTCTACTGACAAGGGTGCTGTGGCTGGGGACCCTATCATTGCTTTGGCTCGGTACCTTGTGATGTCGGTTTTGGCTCTCCCCTTGACTCGCTGCCACTGCCTTCCAGTCCAACCACATTCGCAAGCCCCTTGCCAACCCGCTACTTCTTGTTCCCCCACGAGCTCAAAGCCAGACCTATCTGGATCTCGTTTGTTTTGACCAGTGACCCCTTGGACGCTGATCCATTCGTCGCCTTCGTGATTAAGGCCCAGCCGACCGTCTTTCAGAAGAACCCCAACTATTCCTCGATGGTGCCCGTCTCCCAGATCCCATTGCACGGGTTCGTCCTATTCGTCAGGTTTCATTGACAAATTCCCATCTTAGGGGTCGGCCGACGCTCCAGCGGCTTACTGCCATAAAGAGCCTTGGGACGAATTAATTATTTCATGACTGAAATATTGATTGATTGTCGCCACCGTGCTCGGTGGCTGCGATTCGTCCCGTCAGGGAATGTCCCCTCCGTCGAACGCAGAGGCTTCTCCATTGCTACAGGATCTCAGCGGGTGTCACCGCCCGTGTTGACCTTCCCCGACGGTGCGAGAGGTCTGATGGGCCCCTTTCGCGCAATAAATAAATATTTCATGACAGAAAGATTGATGGATGTCTAGGCGACAAGCCGGGCCCGCCCGCCCCCACCCCTAGGACGTGCAGGGTAAGTGACAGATTAGAGAGAATAAATAATTATGTCATGACAGAAAGATTGATGTATGTATTGATATACGGATTGATGGATTGCAAGCTGTATTGATTGAGTGATAGATTGATGTCCGGATTGCATGACAGAAGGATTGATGGATTGTCCATCGATGCCTGGCGAGCTTTGGAGGACGAGGATGAGAGTTACGGCCATAGGCAACCGCAAGGGGGGTGTGGGTAAGACATCGGTGACACTTGGCTTGGCGACTGGCCTGCGTCTGATCGGAAAGCAAGTATTGGTAATTGACCTTGATCCGCAAGCCAACGTAACGGAAGCACTTGAAGGGGCTGGGGAGTTCGACGTCTTCGATGTGCTGTACGGGGGAGAGGCTGGGACGCTCGGGCAAGCCATCACCGAGACGACATGGCCGGGTGTCGACCTAATTCCTAGCTCTGAATCCTTAGCGCGACTTGAATCGGAAGCACTACTGACGCCCGAGATGCGACTCAAGACCGCGGCATGGGGGGCCGACGAGCTTCAACGGTACGACCATATTCTCATCGACCTTCCGCCGGCCCTAGGTCGGCTGACGCTGAATGGACTGATCTGGGCCGACCGTGTACTTGCTGTTACCGAACCGGCTGCGTTTTCCGTGAAAGGGGTCACGGAGTTCCTGGACACCGTGAAGAAGGTCAAGTCGCTGCCGCACTTGAATCCTCAGCTGGAATTCCTGGGCATCATCATCAACAAGACCAGCTCACCCCTCACCTCTGAACACTCCTTCCAGATCGGAGAGCTCGAGAGTACTTACGGCGAGGATGTAAGAGAGCCGCATCTTCCACTACGAACAGCGATGCAGGACTCCGTCAGTACACGCTCACCGCTTACGAAGCTCGCCGGCCGTGGAGCGGCAATCATGACTGAGAAATTTGTTGCGCATGCGCGCTACCTGGATGGGGTGAACTAATCATGGCTTTGGAGCGCAAATCATCTATTCGCAAAGCACCAGCAGCCGACGTTGTGGATGTTCTGACTTCTGCGGAGAAACGAACGCAAACCGCGGAAGTGGGGGAGGCGATTGGGCCGACCCCTGCGATCGACCCAGCCCAGTCGGAGCTGGCAGCTGTCACTGACCTCGAACCGAGGCGTCCGGGTCCAGGAAGGCCGAGAAGTAAGCGCCGGATGGAACCATTCTCATCGAAGATAGAGATTGGACTTCGTGACGAATTGGATGCCTACTCGACTAAGTACGGAATCACTATTACAGATCTACTGGACGAGGCCCTGCGGGAACGCCTTCGCCAGAAATAAATCTATCTGGACATAATTATTCGGCTGAAGCTTCAGACCTGCAGCCTTAGCTCACCTACGAAAACCGTGCACAGGATCTTGTGACAGGCAATTCACGGGTATCCCCGCTAGCGTGATCTCTTTATCGGAAGAGTCGCTAGGGGGAGTGCTCGATGGTGGGGCGTAAGAAGCATCAGATCGATGGTCAGCTGAGCTTTGACGCTCTGTGGGCGGCACCAGAGGAGGACCGCAATGAACAAGTACGGCAGGCAGGCTCAGGAAGCCTGGAAGGCAGCGAGCCCAACTCGCTACAGCCAGATTCAGAACCCGGACGAGTTCTTCACGAATCTGGGGGAGCAGGCTCAGGAACAAGTGGACGAGCTGCAGGTCAAGCTGGCCGGCACGGACCCGAAAGGGGAGGGGTTCCTGGAGAAGGTGGGCCGGTTGAACGCGGCACGGAACCAGGCCGAGGAGATCGTCCGGTACGAACTGCTCTCGCCCCCGGAGACGGAGGACGAGGAAGACGAGTACGAGAATCCGAGCATCAAGGAATACCTGGGCTGGAAAGCCCAAGCGGAGGAGCTGCGCCAGCAACTGTAGCTGGCACGGAGCACCGTTTCAGGCCCGCCTCGCAGGAGGACCTTGCACCTTCAGGGGCCAGGAGCCGCATCAGGGCGAACCTTGAAGCCCTCGAGGTACTACAGACCCTGCAGACCGAGAACCGACCGGCCACGGACGCCGAAAAGACGGTGCTTGCACGGTGGGGGAGCTGGGGAGCGCAAGGCGTCTTCCAAATCTTCGATGAAACCTGGGAAGAATACGCCGGGGACCGTGAACACCTACGCAGCCTCCTGACCGCGGCACAATACGACGCAGCCCGCCGCACCACGATCAACGCCCACTACACCGACGCCGCCTACGTGCAGGCCATGTGGTCAGCGGTACAGGAACTCGGATTCAACGGGGGCACTGTGCTTGAACCGGGATCCGGCGTCGGTACCTTCATCGGCTTCGCACCCGAGAACGCGGAGATGACCGGCGTTGAGCTGGACCCGACTACCGCGGCCATCTCCCAGGCCCTCTACCCCGATGCCACTGTCCGGGCGGAATCCTTCGCGGACACCAAACTGCCCACGGGCCACTTCGATCTGGCCATCGGCAACGTCCCCTTCGCCAACGTCACGCTGCACGATCCCCGCCACAACGCAGGCGGGCACTCGATCCACAACCACTTCATCCTCAAGTCCCTGGAACTGACCCGCCCCGGCGGCATGGTGGCTGTCCTGACGTCCAGCTTCACCCTGGATGCCACCAACCCGGCAGCACGCAGGGAAATGAACCAGCTGGCCGACCTCGTGGGAGCTGTCCGCCTGCCCACCGGCTCACACCGCAAAGCCGCCGGCACTGACGCCATGACTGACCTGCTGATCTTCCGCCGCAGGGAACCCGGCCAGGAACCGGCCTCCACACTCTGGGAGACCGTCAGCGCCCGCAGGATCGACGGGACCATCACCCGCCTGAACTCCTACTTCGATGAGCACCCCGAGCGTCTGCTGGGGGAGCTGCACGTGGCCCACGGCATGTACGGGGCCGAAACCCTGCAACTGACCACCGATGACCTCTCCGCCGTCCCCAACCGCCTGGACGCTGCCCTGGCCGGCGTCGTGGCCGAAGCCAAGGCCGCAGGACTGGTCATCACCGAACGCACCGCAGAGCAGGAACGCCAGCGAGCAGCCTACGTCCCGGCAGCAGCCACGGAATGGGAAGGCCACATCAGCGCCACCGACAACGGCTTCACCGTTGTCGAAAACGGCTCCCACACCGAACTCGCCGTCCCTAAAACCCAAGCCGCCGAACTACGCGCCCTTCTGGGACTCAGGGACGCAGGCCGGAAGCTCCTCACCGCAGAAGCCGACAGCCGTGACGACACCGCCGACATCGACACGCTCCGCGACGAGCTGAAAGCCGCGTACAGCCAGTACGTGGACACCTACGGACCGATCAACCGCTTCACGCTCCGCAATACCGGACGTGTGGACGAAGAAACCCAGGAACCCATCCAGGCCCGCACGACACCCAGGGCCGTGTCCATCCTTGGCCGTGACCCGTTCGGGCCTCTGGTCAAGGCACTGGAGAACTTCGACGAAGCCACCCAGACAGCCACGCCTGCTGCGGTGCTGTCCAGCCGCCAAGTTCAGCCCCGCCGACCCGTCCTTGGGGTGGACACCGCCGAAGAAGCCCTCACCGTCACCCTCGACACCGTAGGTGAAGTTGACCTGGACTACGCCGCGTCCCTGCTGGGCATCAGCCGGGAAGAAACCCGGGCTGCCATGGGGGAGAGCATCTACCAGATCCCCGGCCCCGACGAGACCTTCCAGACACGGGCGGAATACCTCTCTGGGAACGTCCGCGAGAAGCTGGAAATCGCCCAAGCCGCCGCACTCTCCGATGACCGGTTCGAGGCCAACGTTCACGCCCTGGCCGAAGCCATTCCGGCCCCGTTGCGGATGGACGAAGTGGAAGCACGCCTCGGCGCTGTCTGGATCGACGCCGAAACCCACCAGGAGTTCGTCCGCGAAATCCTCAACGACCCCTACGCCACCGTCTCCAACGCAGCCGGGTCCATGTGGGACGTCAAAGCCAACCGCCACACCCTCGCGGCCACAAGCAACTGGGGCACCCAACGGATGCCCGCCTCCGACATCCTCAAACAGGTCCTCGAACAACGGCCCGTCCGCGTCACCGACGAAGGCGAGGACAAGCGCCGGATCCTGAACCCCACCGAAACCGCAGCGGCCCAGGAGAAAGCGCAGCTGCTGCAGGAACGGTTCGGCGAATGGGTGTGGGAAGAACCCGAACGGGCCAACCGCCTCATCGACGAATACAACCGCCGCTTCAACTCCATCGTGCTCCGGGACTACAGCACCGAGGGGGAGCGGCTGACCCTGCCCGGTATGGCCAAAGACTTCTCCCCGCGCCCACATCAGCGCGCGGCTGTAGCGCGGATGCTTTCCGAGCCGGCTGTTGGGCTGTTCCACCAGGTCGGTGCCGGAAAGACCGCAGAAATGGTCATGGGCGTGATGGAGCTACGCCGCCTGGGCATGGTCAACAAACCCGCCGTCATCGTCCCGAACCACATGCTCGAACAATTCGCCCGGGAATGGCTCCAGATCTACCCTCAGGCGAGGATCCTCGCCGCCTCCTCAGCTGACCTCGCCGGAGACAAACGCCGACAGTTCGTTGCCCGCGCGGCCGCGAACCAGTGGGACGCCGTGATCATGACCCGCACCGCATTCCAGCGCGTCAGCCTCAGCCCGGAATCTGAAGCCGCCTACATCAACAGCGAAATTGCCCAAATGCGAGCCGACTTGGAATCGGCCAAAAACAATGGGCAAGACAACGGACGCGCTAACGCCAGCATCGTCAAGCGCCTCGAAAAAATGGTTCTCTCGCAAGAAGAACGCCTCAAGGCCAAACTCGACAGCCCCGCCGATCCGGGGATCAGCTTCGAAGAGACCGGCATTGACTACCTCGTAGTGGACGAGCTGCACGACTACAAGAACCTGGAAACACCGTCCAACATCCCCGGTGCCGCCATCACAGGTTCAGCCCGTGCCTCAGACCTTCACATGAAGACCGAATTGCTGCGCGAACGCGAAGGCCGACGCGTGATCACCGGTGCCACAGCAACACCGATCGCGAACTCCGTCACGGAAATGTACGTCATGCAACGCTACCTGCGCCCGGACCTGCTCCAAGCAGCCGGGATCAAAGACTTCAACACCTGGGCCGCCACGTTCGGGCAAGTCGTTGAAGAAATGGAACTCTCCGTCGCCGGCGGCGACCGGTTCAAACTCAAGAGCCGGTTCGCGAAATTCCAAAACGTCCCCGAACTGCTGAAGATGTTCCGCACCTTCGCAGACGTCAAAACAGCCGAAGACCTCAAACTGCCCATCCCCACACTCGCCCCACGAGACGGAGACGGACTCCGCCAACCCAACATGCTCGCCGTCGAACCCAGCCCCGAACTGCGCGAATACATCCAGGACATCGGCAACCGCGTCGACGCCATTCAAGGCCGCCTCGTGCCCTCCGAGGAAGACAACATGCTCAAAGTCTCCTCAGACGGCCGCAAAGCCGCTCTGGATATGAGGCTCGTGGATCCCACACTGTTCCAGCACGGACCCACCAAAATCAGCGCCACAGCCGACCTGCTGGCCAGCGTGTACGAAGAACACAAAGACCGCATCTACACCGACCCCTCCACCGGAGAACCCGACCCGGTCCCCGGTGCCCTGCAACTGGTCTTCTGCGACTTCGGCACACCCTCGGATAACTGGAACGTCTACGGCGAACTCAAAGACCAGCTCAGTCGCAGGGGAGTGCCCGAACACATGGTCAGGTTCATTCACGAAGCCAAAAACGACAACGAGAAAGGCCGGCTGTTCGCTGCCGCCCGTTCCGGACAAATCGCCGTGCTCGTTGGATCAACATCGAAAATGGGTGTCGGCACGAACATTCAAAAACGTGCCGTGCACCTGGTGGACATGGACGCCCCGTGGCGGCCGGCCGACGTTGAGCAACGCCACGGCCGGATCCTGCGCCAGGGCAACCAGAACCCGGAGGTCCGCATCTCCCAGGTCGTGACCAAGGAATCCTTCGATTCCTTCATGTGGCAAGGACTGGAACGGAAGTCCCGGTTCATCAACCAGATCATGCGCGGGCATTTGGACGTCCGGGAAATCGAAGACATCGGGGACAACACCCTGAACTTCGCCC
The DNA here is from genome assembly GCF_059739405.1 of Arthrobacter sp. TmtSoilC79. Taxonomy (NCBI): domain Bacteria; kingdom Bacillati; phylum Actinomycetota; class Actinomycetes; order Micrococcales; family Micrococcaceae; genus Arthrobacter; species Arthrobacter sp. TmtSoilC79. The sequence goes on from NZ_AP046052.1 coordinate 165,156, forward strand.
AGGCCAAAGCCATCACCAGCGGCAACCCCCTGGTCCTGGAAAAGGCCGTCGCGGACCAGGAACTTGCCCGCCTGTCCCGCTTGGACCGGGCGTACAACCGCAACCTGGTCGCGGTGCACCACACCAAACGCGGCGAACAATCAGCAGCTGACGCGGCAGCACAGGACCTGCCACTGATCCACGCCGCCGTTGCAAGGTCCGTGGACACCACCGCGGACGCGTTCAAAGCCACCATCGGCGGGCAGAGCTTTGAGAACAGGGCCGAGGCCGCGGAAGCTCTCCGGGCATGGGCCGGTCGGCAGGGACATCGGCTCATGAACCTCTACGGGTACGACGAGTTGGGCGCGATCGCCACCCTCGGCGGCCACGAGCTGCGCGCCAAGCTTGTCCCCGGCAGAGACCTGGACCGCTCCACTGTGGAAGTCCGCATCGAGGGCGTGCCTAGGGCGACCACCCAGATATCCCGTAAGGGCTTACTGGCAGCTGACGTGGGGACCGTCAGGCAACTCGAAAACAGGGTGTCCTCCCTGCCACGGCTCGCCGCCGACGTCGAGACACGACGCCAGGAAGCCCTCACCCGCATCGAGCAAGCAGGCAAAGCCCTGGCGGAACCGTTCAAGCACACCGCAGCACTCAAGGCTGCCCAAGACAACACAGCACGCGTCGACCGGCTCATGGCCGATGCAGCAAAACCAGAAGAACCACCACAGCCCGAATCCGATCCCGAGGTCGACCCTCGCCTTGGGAAGATGCAACGCCTCATGAAGGCGTCATTCCCGCAGCCACCCGGCACCGCTGCCCCAAGGACCGGTGTAACCAAAGCCCAGCCGCCGACACTGAACCGGCAGCACCAGCAACGGCAAGGGTACGGGCGGTGAGTCCATGCGGAAGCGTTGGCGTTATCCTTCCTGTTCCGAAGCCCTAGAGCCAGCTGAGGGGGACAAGTTTGTCGTCCCTCCAGTTGTGCACGACTGAGTCCGCAAACCACTCTTCTGAAAGGTCGGCATGATCACTAACGATGATTTGAAATTCGGGCGAGAGCTCTTCAACGACGTCTTTCATGAGCCGGAACATTGCCAACACGGCCGTTCGGTCGGAGGGTTTGCCTGAGCGCTTCTCTTCTTCCGACTCGTAGTACGCCTGTGTCGGTTGATCGAGCATTAGAAACCGTGGAACTGGTCGGTGTTGCCTGGTAAAGAACCTGTGCAGTGCTAGATGAGTGACGAGGTGGTAGCCGATCGAGTTAGCTGCGCTGCCGATACCATGCATGGGTATTCGTCCGTTCTCACTGTCGACCACGACCGTGAGTTTGGACAGATCGAGCCGAACTTCTTTTTCCGCATGTTCGAGTGCAAGTTTTTCGGCAAATGCCGTCATGTCGCGGCCCAAGGTGACTAATTTTGAAGTCAACTGCTCGCGGGCCTCATCGTCATCCAGCTCGTGCTCAAGTGCGCTCACTCTCGCCCTCGCTGCTTCAGCTTGTCGTTTGAGTAGGCCGAGGTGATTGTCGTCGGTGTAGGAGTGCCGACTGAGGATGGCATCTATGCGACCGCGTATAAATTCGCGGCTCTCGGCATCGCTGACCGTCCCGGCTTCTTTGCCGCGAAGGTTTACCGTCTCTAATGCTCTATCAAGGGCCTGGAGCTGCATGCGCAATTCTGAAATGGACTCTTCTAAACGAATGAGGGCAGTCCGACGATTCGGTTCTGCAGCCGCCAGAGTTACTAGCTCCTTTCTAAGCTCAGCCAAGCGTTGTTCCAGTTGGCTCGGCAAAGGATCCGGAGCCCCAAGTTTTTGACTACAGACGGGGCAGTGATCGGTTTGCCCGTCGGACTGCGGACCATTGTGTCCGGCGCGTAAGAGATCCAGGCTGGTCATTCGCCCTGTCTGCAGAGCGATGGACCGCTGGTAACTGCCTTCCCCGCTGCGGAAGTCGAGTAGAAGATCCCGCTCGGACAACAGTCGCTTCATCTGCTGTCGCAGCTCAGTCCTTTGTCCTTCAATTTCTCGCCGTGCATCTTGGGACCGCACGTCGGAATTTCGGTCTAACTCTTTCGACCCTGAAAACCGAATGTTACTGAGAAGGGCGACTGTAGTTCGTATGTCCGGAGCTGATGGGATGTCTGTCATTCCTGCTGAGTGCGCTTCAGAGAGGACTGCTTGCAGGGTGACGTCCGTTGTCTGCGCACTGGACTCAGCGTCACTCAAAGTCATTTCCGCCCTACGCAAGTCTCTACGAGCATCGCGGAGTTGTGCGCGCTTAGTGGCTTGGTCTTCCTGCAAAGCCCCCAAGAAGAACGGCAGCGAATCCTTGAGCGTCTGGTCAATGCCTCTCTCAGCTTGCCTATGAAAGAGCAGACTCCTGCTAGCAATTTCATCCTGCCCTTGAAAGCACAAGAGTGCGGCGCTGCCCAGGCCGATGGAGTAAGGAGATCGTGTCGAATATTGGGATGGTTCGAAACGGACTTCCGGCAGCCCGATTCGAAGCCCCACCTGGGAGCGAAGGGCATCGGAATCTGTATTCACTTCAAGGTCACGAAGATGAAAGTCAGCAAGATCATCCCCGCCAAACTCAAGCATGGCACGCGAATTCGAGGAAGCGCTTGTCCTCATCGCAGGACGTGCCAGAAAGGCTCGCGCCCCAGGCCCCAGCTGCCACAGTGTGCCAAACCATGCCACTGTGTCGGAAATCGGTCCGGCTGGAACTTTGGCGCCATCGCGGCCCAAACAGTAATCGACGATCGTTAAGAGAGCGCTTTTGCCGGTTCGTGACTCCCCGGTCACGATGTTAAGCGAGCCCGGCTTGAACTCGACCGATCGCTCACGGCCATCGTGGTTGTAAAGAGTGATATTCAGTAGCTGCACGGTCTTATGGTGCCACGCCGAAATAGCCGTATACGGTAGATGACCGTTCGATCTTTGTGAACCATCGGCCCAGAAACGCGGCAGCTCTGACAATCTCTTTTACATCGCCGGTGTTCGCCGGCCGGGCTTTTGCCGGCAGAGAACCCGTTAAAAGTCCGGCCTCATCGATACTGATAACGCCAGCTCGCAGTGCGAATCGAAGCCCTTCCTTAACATGGGGGACCATAGTTTTGGCGCGTTCTGCAAACCCAGCGTGGATAGTTGGATGGTTCGCAATCCAAGCTGACAGATGCGAAGCGGTTGTCCGGGGGAGTGCAGCACGAGTGGCGTGGTGCAATACGAGAGGAGCAATGATGAAAAGCAGTTCCCATGGCATACTCTTGCCGGTCCGCCGTTCGTATTCTTCGGCGGATGCGGCGAATATAGCTGCAAACAAAGCAGGGTTGAGCATTGTTGCCACTACAGGAGACCTGGCATCCCATTCGCTGAGTGCGGGCGAATTATTGTCCATCAGCGAGCCTTTCGGCTAGCAGAGCCTGCACGCGGTCTTCAAAATCTGGGTGCCAACCGATCAGGCGTCTGTCAGCTAACTCATGTCTCTTACCGCGGGCGAAGAAGGCATCGGTGTAACGACTCCGGACTGCTATCGCGGTCGAGTCTCGGAGCTTACGCCAGAGCTCCCGCCCGACGTTTTGGCGTAGAGCTTGATCGGCATCTATCTCTAGGTCCTCCATCATGTCCGCGTAGGCTCGTTCCCACTCGTCCACGAGGTTATCTTCGAAGGTGCCGAGCTCGTTTAGTCCGATGAGCGACCGGTCAATCCACTCAGTAGTCTGGGTCACGGCCCGATAGTAGTCGCCGACCGCTTTGCGTAGGTGGGGGGTGCTGACATTCACCCAGCGAAGTTGATGCACGAACATATGTGCATCGTGGCTTTGCACCAGTGTCTCTTCGTCAATTTGGCTTAATTCAACCAGCGTCGGGAGATTGTCCGGGACAAACATATCCCGAATGACTTGAACTTGTTGCTGCGCCTCTAGGACCTCGACCCGATCTCGCCTCTTCTGCAGTAGGTCCAGGGCAACGCGTCGCCACCATTGCCAAAGAAGGCTCAAGAAGGTTTGCTCCTGGCCTATAGGGAGTGCCCAGCTAATCTCACTTCTGACGAGGTTTTCAACGTCTTCGATACGTATCGCACCTCCTAGGACGCGAATCCTCTCAACCATCGAGATTCGTGAGGAGAGCGGCGTCCCAATCCACTTCAGACGTGCTGCCTCTGTAGTAGAGGACGTTGATGCGGACGCTGCTGTATCGAGAAGCTCCAAAGCGCGCCCTGGATCTCTATCGGGTCCTGGACCGAGATGAGACGCCGCCGTTCCTGCTCCACACTCGCTCGTGGTCAGCAATGTGAGAAGAGGCCCCCCGTCGTCCACAAAAGCTGGGGTGTCCAGCCAAACTTTGAGCGTTTTCCACAAGTCAACGCTCATATCTGAGAGACTTCCTGCAGAATGCTGATGATGTTTAAGTTGGAGCAGCTCGTTTACTTCGCCATTCTTTTCCCATGCAACGTCGTCGAAAAGCTCGATGGTCATTGACTGGTCCGGCCGGTCTCGAGCCCCTCTCAGGAGTTCTAGAAGGGCCCAATCCGTTTGGTAGAGGTACCCAATCGCGCTAGAGGACGCATCGTGAGAAGTCATGAATTGCGCCTCCAAGGAAAACTCGGCAGGAGAAACCTGTTCCTGCAAACACCGACTGGGGCAACAGTATTCGCCCCTTCTGCTGTGACTCTAGCTCATGGCTGATTCGGCCGTCTGTTTGGCTGCGATGTCCTTTGGGGTGGTACTGCGCTGAGCAAGGCCGGGAAGAGGATTGGAAAGTAGCTTCACAACCCTCAGAAGAAGCTCAATGCTCTCTCGGAGGTTGTCATCGGACAGCAGGTTATGTGGGTTCTCCGGGTGATGGATCATGTTGCGAACAGCTGTGGGCAGGGTTGTCTTTTTTACAGCCACTGTGCCGTCAGGACGCATTTCGGTGTAAGACGTTTCTCGAGCGAGATGCTTGTTTACAAGCCAGTTGTCAAAGGCGCCCACTCTGGTTGCCCCTGCGTATTCCTGCAGGCGTCCATACAGTACGGTGTGGTTGACCATGAAGGTAGGCCGGTCAATGTCAGTCAGGTCGTCGAGTGTTACCCAACCGCTGTCAACTAGATCTTGATGGTGCCAACGGAGTGGCAGTGAGCGGTTTTCGGCACTTTCGGCAAGGACTCGGAGGGTGAGCGCTACATCGAGGCCTCGAATGAAGTCCTCAAGGAATGCATGCTCAGTGTCCCAATGCGCTAGACGGTTCAAAAGATACTCGTAAAAGTCCCAGGCATGCGGTTCTAGATCCTCCGACGTAAGCGAAGCGAAGTCGACTCCCGCAAGAGCGCGCCGGAAGTCCGAGAAGGAGAGACGCAAGTCTGCTGTGCGATTCCAACGTGAAACAACAGCCTGGAACTTCGTTTCTGTCTCATGCTGGGAGTAACCGAGATGACAAAGACGGAAATAGGTCTCGTTTAGGGTCGTCTCAAATCCTGGCCTTCTTTCGACTATCCCGTGGGCGTACTGATACTCAACCTGGGTGATGCTCCCAGGCGGGAAAAGCCAGTGATGGTTCGTCCAGTACCGGTTCTTGCCCCAGTCGATGTCGATGCCGTTCAGTGCCAGCGAGATCATAGTCCCCACGACTCAATACTTACATTGCTTCTCCATCTGCAAGGCGTCGTCAGGTCTGCCCCTGGCCGACGACGAGTCCTAAGTGACGAGTGATTCCGCTCGGCTGAATGGGAGACTGTTGTCCCAGCGAGTAGTGGGGTCTTAGAAAGCTAATGCTTCCTGAGACCGCGCTGCAGCTGCGGCTGGCAAGCCAGAAACTCAGGATTTCCGCTCGCGATGTGTCTCGTTCAGTCGTCCCGACGTAAAGCGCCTCAGTATCGGCGGGGGAGAGGGTTTGCGGGACAGAGAACGTAAGGGAAGCCCTCACAGGGACATGCCTGCAGCGGAATGATGAAGCCGACTCGCGGGCCCACAAGCGCTTGGTCGCGAGTTCGAGCTACCCGAACATTCCTTGGTCGTCTTAACGAAGAAGCCGGGTCGATGCGACTACGGCCCCTGCGGCCGCACTACGAAGGATCCCGGCTCGAACCTGCGCAGAAGGCGGACCTATCTCAAACCCGGCAAGTCGACCTTGAACCCTAATCCGAGGTCTGTGACTGGCCAGGACCGTGAGCGAAAGGCCCTCGCCAGCCTTGAGCTGACGAGGTGCCAACTCGAAAACCGACTCCACCATGTCGGGGTCGACGAACACGCCGTCAGGCCTCTCAGATACCCGCAGGGTGCCATCAACCGGAGTAAGGACGCTTTCGATTATTCCTCTGCCATAGTTCGTTGATCCGGAGGTGATGAGCCTCAGGTACCCGCCTTCGAACGCGGCCGGCGAAAGGTCGATTCCGCCAACATTGATGATATCCACTACCGCGAGCCATGGATCGGTGATCTCTCGGTCCTCTAGCAAGACCCTCAAGCGTTCCACGTGAGAGCTCTGGGGGATAAGAGCTGATTCGGTGACCCTGAATGCAAGGCGTCCTGATCCTGGGTGGCTCCGGGCCCAAATGCCGTATACGACGCCCACCGCTCCGAGCACCGTGCCAGCCACACCTATCCAAAATCCCCAGTCCACGAAGAAACTATAGCCGCGTTGACGGCCCCGGCCCACGACTGAGCTCCGCAACACTCGAACTGAAAGGGGGTTTCTCAGTACGCAAGACGCCCGTTAGCCGGTCCCTCACCGTGCCGGGTAATCCCGCCGGCATGTCCCGCACGGCTACTGACCAAAGTCGTGTAAGTACGGCCCGCACGGTGACAATGCACGATGACGGGGGGATAACAGCAACCTGTCGGCTCCCTGTCTTCATCTCATCAATAGATCGGTTCCCAAGATGTACGCGCAGCCCAGCCAACGAATCGGCTTGGGTGCGAGCACCGGAACTCGGAGCGGCGTCGAGTGCTCATACCCATGGCGGGGTATGAAGGAAATCCACACCCCGCCACCCCCAATATATTTCGTTCAACGAGGTTCGATCAGTGCCTGGTTGGCCTTTTGAGTGTCCGAACCCGCCACGGTGAACTCCCCGATCACCGTTTTACCGTCGGATTCGTAAACGGGTATCGACCGGTCGGCTCGTCCCTCGGTTTCCGTCCACTTCACGGCGTCTTCGGGAGTCCTGAACTCTCGTGAAGCTGCGGTGCCGTTGGCGACATCCAGCTCGGCTTTCGAAACGTAGCCTCGTTTGCCGTCGGTCGTGAGAGCTGCGATGAGATCGGGCTCAGTTTCTGGCGATATGGAATCTATGGCGAACCCGTAGGTGTTTGCCGTTAGCGTTCCTCGGATACTCCGGTGCGACCTTGGTCTGGGAAGCCAAATTGGAAGGGGAGGAGCCGCCTGCCGCGACTGCCATAGATGCGCCGGCACCCAGTCCCAGAACCGCGCACAAACTGACGACAACCACGTAGCCCCGCGTGGACAATTTTGGAATTTTCATGATTTCTCCTACCAATTTCCCTGAAGAACTGTCTTGTATGTGTAGAAATCGTTATAGCCAGAGCCGTTCCAGCCACGGGCAACACCCCAGCTGTACCAGTTGTAGGACTGGTATCGAGTGCACGAATTCCCGTTGGCAATTGTTCCTGGAGAAGGATTGTACATATTTAAGCCTTCGCAGCTTAGGTAGTTGTCCTGGGTAAACAAACGACCCCTGGCTCCAGCCCACCCAGTGTATGTCCCGCCACCGGTGAATGAACTCTGAGTACCGCCCACCGCGTACCCTTGGGGCTGCGTGTAGATAACGGCAAACGCGTCGTACCAGTGGCCCGCCACGTAATACTGGGCGACTTGGCTGTACACCGCCCCGTAGGCCAAGGCCGATTGAGCGCCAAACATGACAGCAAATGCAGCAATGAAAGTTGTAATCATTACTATCACCCGCTTGCGAAGTCGTGAAGAAAGGCGATCATCGCGAGACAGCTTAGAGTTGTTCATTTCCCCACCTGAATGAAGTTGGATTGGATTTCGCCATCCTATAGTGCAGGCTTCGGAATAGCCATGAAATAATGCAGAATCTTTGACATCACCCTGGTGCCATGAATATGCCAACTTGCGTGGTGCCATCGCTGAGATAAACCGGGATTTCACGTTGAGGTTTAGGCATATTCTTGGCTGCTTCTTCCGGGTTTACCGGATCGGTTCCCTTCATCTGGTCCGAGTAGGCGTAGCCCTTTGCTCCATTAGTGGCTGTGACTGCGAGCAAGTCCGGGGCTCCACGCCCTGGCACCTCGACGCCATAGGTCTCTCCCTTCGCGTTGACTTCCCACTCGGTGGCAACTTGTGAGATGTATCTGAGGCTGATTTGCCACCTGTTTTCAGGATCGGTAGTAATAGTTATCCCTTGTGTTGAAGGGTCCAAGGGGACGACATACTTTGACCAGGCACCGTGTGTTCCCAGATCGGCCGGAGAGCAGGTGACGTTGGCTCCATCCGGGAAAGTGAACTTCCCGACAGTGAGGCAGGTCAGTTCGACCTCAATACCGGTCGCCCCTTGTGGAGCCGGTCCCAGGTCTGCTGTTGCTGTGCCGCTGTACACCGCAGTCGATGGGGTGCTCAGGGCAGTCGTAGTGGGTACCCCGGGGAGGGTAAAGAATCCCGCAGCAGCTGCGCCGACGCCGCCCAGCATTCCTGCTCCAGCCAAAGCGCCGGCGAACAACAGCCACCGCCGCTTCTGGTTCTGTGGTTTTGAGCTGGTTCGAACCTGAGCAAGAAGTACCTCACGGAGCGCCTGGTCGAACTGCGGATCAATGCGAAGGTCGTTCATGACGGATCTCCTTTCAATGCTGGCGAGCGAACGTGGTGGAACGACAGGGGCAGTGCAGCCTTCAGTCTCTGGCGGGCGCGATGCATGCGGACTTTGGCCGCCCCCGGGGAAATCCCCACCGCTTCAGCTGCAGCCGGCAGAGGCAACTCTTCGAACACGACAAGGCTGAACAGCCGCAGGTCCAATGGTTTCAAGACAGCCAAAGCCTGCGCGACCTCGTCATTCAACGAAAGGTCGTGGTGCAAATGAGCGGGATCCAGTTCCGCTGCGACCTCAGCGCGCCGGGGAATTGCGTCCAAGAGCTTCCGGTGACGGACCTTTGCGCGCTGAAGATTCCTAGCAGTGTTTGTCGTCGTCACCAGCAGCCACGGGAGGATCGACCCCTCAATCAGCCTTACGCGGTCCCTGCGGCGCCATAACTCAAGGAAAGCCGCCGCCGTGACATCTTCGGCGTCGTGCCGTCCGCCGGCCAAGCGATAAGCGTGACGGAAGACGCGACCGCGGTGCCGGTCGTATAAATGACCAAACGCCTCGGCGTCACCCTTCAAGCTGTCCGCCCACAGGACGTCATCCCCCAGCTGAACGTTCTCCATGCCCTGTATTGTCCGGGACAGCACGGATGGTTACACATTGGAGAGTGTTTTTTCTGGGAGCAGGACAAACACGCCATTCACGCGGCCCACGAATCGTCAGGGGTCGGCGGCCCAAGGGCGTGTCCGTAAAACCTCTCGAGGAACTGAGCGAGGCCCGGCGGAGTTCCGCAACCTGTCGCATCCTCTTGGCAATCTCATCAAAGGATCCTTTGATGGGAACCGAGAGGCTGCCGTGGTGGACGAACGCGACTCGCCGATTTTCAGTGCTCCTCCTGTCCGAACAAAGTGTCTCACCGAGGTATTCTCAGAATTGTTGGTTTTGGTCCTTTGATAAGACGGAGGAGTGATGGCACGCCTTGGATATGCCCGCGTCAGTCTGGCTGACCAAAACACTGATCTGCAGATCCGGGAACTGGAAGCAGCTGGGTGCGAGCGGATCTATAGAGACCAGGGGATCAGCGGGACCAGGGTGAGTCGTCCAGAGCTGGACCGGATGCTGGACCGTCTGGGTCCAGGGGATGAAGTCGTGGTGTGGAAGCTGGACCGGTTGGGACGCAATACTCGCCACCTGCTCGAGCTCTTGGATGACTTCAAGGCAAGGGGAATCAAGTTTCGTTCCCTTCGGGATGGCATCGCCACTGACCCGGCCAGCGAGGTCGGGGGAGCGATGGCTCAGGCGATGGTCACCATCATTTCCGCGTTCGCTCAGCTTGAACGAGATCAGCTTTCCGAGCGCACCAAGGCCGGCATGGTCGCTGCAGCTGCTCACGGACGCAAAGCAGGCCGCCGGGAAATCACGACAGACCACCAGAAGGTCAAGAGGGCACATGAACTGAAAGCCCGTGGCCTCAAGCCGACGGACATCGGAAAGATCATCGGAGCCAGCCGCGCTACTGTCTACCGCTACCTGAGCATGGACTCCTGAGCCACAGTGCAAGCGATCCCCGAAAGTTGTCTTTGGAACTGCTGTCCACGGCAGATGATTTGGAACAACATCTATGTACGGGTTGCGATTGTTTTGCATCCTTCCGGAATTAAAGCTTCGCAGGCAACGGGGCTGTCTCGCGCGTTGACGGTCCCGGCGCACACCACCGTATTCCCATCTTCTGGCCCACACGGACGAAAGCCGCAGCCTACGCCGCACTGGATCGACAAAAAGCTCGCGATGCCATCAAGGACCTTTGGGCCGAAGAGAATGGTTGGCGACTCATCCGCCTGAGGAACCTCCGGACGATCAGGACCGACCTCGAGAGAGCAGGAGTCATTCCTCAGACGGCTCCCCAGTCGACACTGGCGACAGAGGCTTCCGCCACGCTTGGTCAGTAGCGACGTTCTTGTGGGGTCCGGCTTAAGTGCACGTCGTGCAGAGCAGGCGGTGATGCTTTAAACGAAAGAGGGAGAAGGCTTCCCAGCCCCCTCCCTCCGCAGGCCGTGTCGCCTTCACTATCCCCTCCCCGTCCCGTTGACGGAGCCGATAGCGGACGCATACCGAAGCGCTGTGTAAACTCATTCGGTCTTGGCCAGGCTAGAACGCTCGTTTCCACATCGACGCCGCGCAGGTTACCCCCAGAGTGGGCCTGCGACGCCTCCGCTTCTAGAAGCATTCATTACATCTATTATCTCACATTGGCTTGACTCCGTCAAGAGTGCGGAGTACAATGCCATCCCTAGCCTTTGCGAATGAATAGCATATGCCCTTGCTGAATCTCCAGGGGTGCGTTTATGAAAGCAAGAGGTTAGCCTTAACGCAGGATAGTAGTGAGGACACCTGATCGCTGTGAAAACTGTTGAGGAAACTGCGGCTGCGCCCACCGCGCCGCGCTTGCTGGTCATGGGTGGTGGTCTCCTCTACGCAACGCCGGGTGGCGTCTCCAAGGTGTCTCTGGACAGAGCAGATGAGATCGAAGACTGGGCCGGGCGACGTGTAACGGCTCCAGTCCGAAAGTGGTTTGTTCGATCACTGGAAGGACGGGATCCGATGCTCTCGGTGCTCTACTCTGGCTCCAGCGGGGGAGGGCGGTCTGGCTATGTAAGTATCAAAGTCCTCCTCAGCCTTCTTTGGAAAACATCAAAGCCTCCCTTTGAGACGGTTATGACTGCGCCGGCGCTAGCTGAGCTGATCGACTTACCAGACCCCAGAGGCAACGGGGCCCGACGTGTTCGGGATGCCCTGAAATCCTTGGCAGCCGCGAATCTCATCCGCTTGGTACCACGCCCAGGGACGTCCCCTCTGATTCAACTGATGAATGAGACTGGAACCGGGGAGGAATACTCCCTCCCTTCTACGTCCTACGTTCTGTCCCAGCTCAAAAAGCCGAACCAGGAACCGGTGACGGATCCCAACCTCTACTTTCAGTTACCCGCAGAGCTGTGGACCGAAGGTTTCATGCAGACACTTAAAGGTCCAGGATTGGTGATGTTACTGATCCTGCTCTCAGAACAGGCCAACAAGAACCCGGTCTGGTTTTCCGGTACAGAATTCATTGACCGATACCGGATTTCGCCGTCCACACGCACCAAAGGCACCAAAGAACTTGTAGACCTGGGGATGCTGACACTAACGAGCGTTCCCTTGCCCGAAACCCGGGGAGGATCCACCTTTGAGCAGCAACGCCGTCGCTACGAATACCGGCTAAAGGGAGTAGTCAATCAACTTCCCAATGGAGTCACGTCAACCCCGACTGTTCCAGGATGGCCGAAACCAGCAGACAAAGAACCGGCAGCACAAACCCCCGCTGAGGTGAAGAAACGTAAGCGCCGCCGACCAAAAAAGAAGACCTAGCTGCCTCCAGTCGACTTCCTGAATTACTTTCAGGCCAAAGAAGGCGGGGGAAGCCCGCCACAGCCGAACTGGAATGTGTCGCCGGCCCAAAGCGCGCCAGCTGTCGGACGCCTTTGCCGTAAGTTTGCTTCCATGCCCTCCCGCCCTCCAGGCCTCGATCTTCTTGTTCGTAGGATCCTTGATCAGCAAGGAAACATGATCGCTAAAGCTTCTGCGGAAGCATTAGCAAGCTTTCATTCGCCGCTAGAAGGTTCCGCCGCCTTCCGCGACCGGCAGTGGGCAGACGATAGCAACCACCCTGAGCTCGTGCTCGGCACCTACTCATGCGGCGGGCAGACAGTGGCTACTTTGATGATCGCTATGGAAGAGTACCGCCAAGGACTTCTTGTGCTTCTAAACTCGGAGAAGATGCTTGCACTGCCCTCCATGAACTGTGTAAGAGCCATTCACGACGCCACACTGAGAATGTGCTCGCTCACCGACCCTAAACTGTCCTCCGCCGACCGCCTGGCTCGATGCGCAGCAGACTTTATCCACAGGATCCAGGGAGGGGTGCCGGCTCTGGAGGCTTTCCGCCTCAGGGGAGACGACGAAGAAGATCTCCGGGTGGCCACGGAAAAAAGAGGTGGCGTAATCGAGCTATTCCGTAGCATCGGACTTCTAGTGAAGGTCAAGGCCACCGGGCAGGCACTGAATGTCCAATGGCCAGGTGGGAAGGTCGCGAACGTCGAGATCAAGACAACGGACTTGAGCCTGGAACACGCGCCCCACACCCACTACGCGTGGAATCTCAACTCGGGAGCCGCCCACTCCAACCCGTGGTTACTGCATGGACTCCACGGCTCATGGGACGAAATGTTGGAGGTCTTGATTTCGCCGCTGTTGGACATTTCGGACGCCTTGGTCCGCAATCTCATGGGATATGTGGGGCTGCCCTTCGAACCTCTTCTCAAAGCCACTCACATGCAAAGGCTCGCGTTGACACAGCGAGACAATGAAGGTCCATACACAGATCACCTGTTCTACCAGGGACAAGCATAGGTTCCTTTTTCATGGCTTCCCACACAGCCGGCCTTGAGCCGGTTCAACTGAGGGCATGACCAGTAAAACACTCAATGCCATGACCATCCTGTCCACAGTTGCTGCCGCGTTCCCTGAACTCACGCCGTTCCAGCGCGTCTTGGCGGCTGCGGTGTGGTGGTGTCTCAACGAACTGCATGGCAGCTACAAATCCGACACGAAGTGACTTTCCGCTGGGGTTCGGAGCGTAGAAGGCTAGCCATCCGCTAGGTCTCCGTAAGATTGATTCTCGTGACTGACGAACCAGGACTCTTTGATATTCCAACCTCACGCGCTCCCGCAGCTCCCGCAGCTCTTCAAGAACTTTCGATCCGCCCGGAACAGGTCGCACAGATCAGGGAAGCCTTTGACAAGGCTGGTGTCGCGGAACAGGACGAGCGGAAGTCATTGATCAACTCAGTCCTAATACGAGATGTGGCATCACTTCGGGAACTGCACGCAGTCGAAGTGCGCCGAATACTTCAAGCAATCGAGCAGCGCAGCAAGCCAAAGTCCACCGGTTCAGCTTGGGACGACCGGGAAGAGGACACCTGGATAGACAAACTGTAACCGGTAGCCCATGTCGCTTTCCGCCCCCTTAGACCGCCTTGGACCGCAGCTCCCTGGGGAGACAGGACTCTTAAAGAGACTGCGTTTCCATCAGTCCTGGTACCGATCTGAAGTCCTCGGAATTTCAGGTTTCGGTAGCACTCCCGCGCCAGCATCGCGTCCTCTGGGCAGCATCTTGCCGATCGCGTCAGCGGGAGACGGACGGAACTTCACCACCCTAACGGCTGAACATCTATATGAACAGAGAAGAACCCAAGGGTGGGGAGTCGACCCTGTTAGGTGCACCCGGTACCTGACATCGAGCCAAGCTCTGACACTCAACGTCTTGGCGCCGCTCTTTGCGGAGCCGCAGTGGCTAGTAAACGTGCTTTCCTCTGCTTTGGATCGGTCTGACATTCTTGATGTCGATTACGCTGCAGTTGAACATGCACCGAGTCAACGGTCAAGGTTCCTCGGTGACATGACGAGGATGGACGGCTTCCTTATCTTGCGGTGCAGGACCGGATATGAGGCCGTAGTCCTAGAGTTCAAGTATGCCGATCGCTTTAATAGCCGAGACGTTCGAATAGCCGACCGACCTACCTATCAGGCTTTGGCGGCGAAAACGGCAATATGGACGGACTTTGATGACGTCGCCGCGGACCGTAGCTTCAACCAGCTAGTCAGATGCCATGCGCTGGGAGCGGCGATGCTTGAGCACTCAACGGGTTCGCTGCGTACGACATTAGTCGTCGTCCACCACGAAAGAGATGTTCGTGCTGCCCAACTCGTGGCTGGCTACCAGGCCAAGCTGGCTGATCCTACGACCGCAGCCGGCCTCACGCTTACCGAGCTCTGTGACCATATGGCTGACACAGCGAGTGTGCAACAGCTACAGATCGTGGAGACCCTCAGAGCGCGCTACGCGAACGAAACGGGTAGCGAAGACTGGTGGAAGCTGTTTACTAATTCCCGAGTCTCCGGGCGCTCCTGATGGCCTGCTGGTGAAGGTGCTCGGTTCCGCTGAAGGGAGGACCAGGCTGAGACAGCTCTTCCGGATTCATGAGCAAGAGCGACCTCAGCCACTCCTCGACATACCCTGTGTTGTTTGGAAGAAACGGTATCGCACCAATCCCCAAGCTGCTCAGGGCTTCGGCCAGTCGCGATTTCTCGTATGGTGAGCTGTCTCCGGTGCCCAGGGGATATAAAGCCACACCTTTGACCACTGGCCGTGTACGGCCGCCATCTACTGAAAGCAAGGTAATGGCATCGCGGTATCGGTGCAGTGCATTGATGGCATCAGCAGGAGGGGCCGGCATATCGAACCGCTCCACCATCTCGTGAGTTGCATCGACCCGGTACTTGGCGTCAAGCACGACAATCAGATCCGGCCATCCCTTGCGGCGGAAATTAAGGACGATATCAGGCTTTTGCGACCCCGTAAGGCCGCCAAATGTCATGTTGTAGGAGACATCAAGCTTGCCGTGACCATGATCGAAAGTTACTGAGCTGCGGGTCCCCTTCCTGAGCTGGACACGCAGGGCCGAATCCGTTGTCTGCAACAGATCACCGAGTTCGCACTCTCCTCCTGTAATGCTCAGGACACTTCTTACAATCTCGATGTAGCACCAAGCTTCATAGAGCTCGTGGAGATCGCTCAGTGAATGAAGCGCGTCACCGGGGGAGGTGACTTCCAACCCTTGCCGAAGGACCATGATCGACCGGAACGCATCCCCATAGCCAGCCGCCGTATGCATCTGAAGCGAACTGAACCCGGCAGGAGGGAGTGATATCACCCCAGCGAAAACAGGGAGTTCCACAAGCTCCCATAAGACTTGGCCGATCCGTGAGATCTCGTCCCGTTCAGCTGCTAACCGCAGCGATACGTTCCTATGCCTTCGGCGGGAATCTGTAATGTTAGACGTGAGCTTTTCCTCGATGGCAGCTAATTGCTGCCCGATGGTCTGGATCGAGAACCTGAGCCAGCGATGCTCCGGAGTGTCCAGGGTTTCGACCGGCTCGATTCCTTGAATGATTCGTCGGGAAGCCCCAACGCCAGGAATTTCGGTCCAAGCGCCAACACCGGATTGGGACATGATGGACTTCCGGGCCCGAGTATCGTGTGCTCGCACCTTTTCGATGCGCCTAAAGGACATGCCTCGCGAGAGCGACCGCTGAGGGTGCGCATCGATGTATCGTACGGCTGCCTGCAGCCTGCTGGCTTCGTTCCGGAGGAGAATCAGCCAGTCGAGTTGTGATCCGTCGCTGACATCGGTGCGCGAACTGCTTCGATAAGTTGCTCTCAAATATTCGAGGGCCAGCGCACGGGAAGCGCTGGAAATGTCCAACAGCAAGCGGTCATAGTCGTTTTCGTAGTCCAGCTTGGTCGGAAAGACCTCCAAGGTGATGTTCAAGAACTCCCGACCAACCTGGACAGCGAATGTGCATAGTCCTACTTGCCGGCCGAAGGAGAACGGGCCGGTCAGAGAGTCCTCATCCTCATAGGTGTCGAGCCCTTGGAACAAAAGCGGGTCCCGGTGGATCGCCTTCGGCAGCGTTCCGGGAACCAGCGACTTTATACGGACCTTATAAAGAGAGTCTTCGAAAAATGCTGGTGCTTGAAAATCCTCGTCGGTCACGTCCCATCCGGTTTGGCCGCCCCCCTGGACTCTGACCTCGCCGGAAGCAACTGCGGTGAGAAAGGGCAGTCGGTCGAGATCTTCACGATTGATCTCCGAGCGAGCCTGTCTCGGCCCCCTGATCTCCACCGTCACAAAACTGGTGGCGATGCGTAAGAGCCGATCTGATTTCACTGTCACACCCAATAGTTAGCGAAGCCGGTGTCCTGCAACCGACGCTGCATGAGTTGAAGCCGTTCTTCGCAGAACGGGAAGCCGTTGGACAATCCCGTACCGGGATCCTCGGTGCGGTTTTCGGTAGCGGAAGCCCAATCCAGAAGTGATTCCAGCAACTTGCGAATGACGACCCCGCTGCCTTGGATGCGAGGGAGCACCTTCATGGCTATTGCAATGTCCAATGGATCAACTGTGCCGGCAGTTGTTGTCGCGAATTGATCTGGGCACCTTTGGGCCTCGAGGCAGAAGATTGCTACCTCGTCCCTTACCCTGTAGCCCACCTGAAGCTGCGCATTTGAAAGAGACTCATTGACTACCGTCAGAGCTTCGATGACCCGCGTGACTTCTTGATCATCCCTGAGGTGGTGCTCGGGCAGGCTTAGCGCCGACTGTTCCCAGATATTGCTGCCCCACGGGGCCAGAGGCTCCACACCGGCATCTGCTTGGTCTACGAGGGAGAGATCAACGGTGGAAAATTCTATGACGAAGCCCCGGTCGAGGACCTTCTTCGAGAAACCGAAGGTGGTTTCGTCCATGTTTACGGAGCCAATTAGACATAGGTTGCCGGGTAGTCCGACAGAAGCCCATTCGTCAGCTGCCGTCCCCGAAAGATTGCTGAAGAATGGTTCAGACTGAAGGCTGCCCGACTCGTTGCGGCTACGTTCCTCAAGCCGGCTTAGGACCTCGGCTAGGTAGTACTCGACCCTGGCGATATTCATCTCGTCCAAGACAAAAAAGAACTGCTGGTCAGGATTTTCGATCGCGCGCTTGGCAAAGCGCAGCAGGTGCCCAGGATGGAACTCTCCGCCTAGCCCCACATAGCCCAGCAGATCACTGCTGTCGTGCCAGTCGGGACGAACCGGCACGGTCTCGCAGGTGCCACCCGTTGCTTCCGCAACGAGGCGGGGGAGTTTGGTCTTCCCGGTTCCAGAAATGCCGGCGAGTATGACGAAGGGTTTTGTGCGAACTGCCGAAACGTAGGTAGCAATCTGCCATGGCTCGAAGTTGAACCCGCGGCTTCGAATATAGGTGTGCAGGTCTTCGACAGGCAGCGGGTCTGTGGGCGTTGCCTTAGCTGACGAGTTTTGGTTTGGCCTAGCTGCGCGAGCTGTCCTGTGAGCTGCAGGGGGGAGATATTGTGTGGGTTCAGCCATAAGGTCAGCAAAATCGGATACTGCGGACACCTCGTCCGTCCACAGCGTTTGCTCGGTTGCATCGTCGAAGAAGAGCGCTGACACTTCCAGATCCGCGAGGTTGAAGTCCTTCTTGAATCCATCCGTGAGCTTCTCATATGAAGGTTCGCGGCCGAAGCGCAGTTCTAGATCAGTGAACCGAAACCACCAAGTTGCGACATCTGACAGCCTCGGTAGCTCGCCCGAAAAGTTCTGCTGAGCCCCGGAAGTGGTAAACATCGTCCTGAGCTCATTATCTGTCAGCTCAGCATGTCGGTATTCCTTAGGGCTAGTTCCCTGAACAAGTACAAAGGGTGTCGCCTTCTGGGATTGCCAGCCGGCGACAGTGTCGGACGGGCCGTTCGAGGGATATTTTCCGGTCTTGTAACCCTTGGTTGAATCCCTCTTTGCGGCGATTGGTGTGAAGTAGGGGTTGGCTTCTTGGGTCAACCTGTTGAAGTCGGGCACGCGGGCGGCCCATAGCGTTGGGGTCCTTGCCGCCCACTCATTGATTGCCTGGACGAAATATTGCGAGCGGAGTCCTGTCACGACAGTCGGAGAGGGATTCTCTGTGCCCTCCGCCGTCTTCGCGATGGTTAGAGCTCTGAGGAATATCAGGTAGTCCGTCAACCGGGAGTGGGCTGAGCACACCCCCAAACGTTGGACTGCGATTTTCATCCGTTCTTCACTGAGATAGATGCTCACTCAGCTGCTCCCTCGGTGTGAGCAGGAGCCGGAGTTTCCATTAGGCGTCGTTGAGCGATCTCGCAATAGTGGGCACTTATGTCGATGCCCACGGCCCGGTAACCGTTTTTCTTGGCGAAGGTCATAGTCGTCCCTGAGCCGTTGAACGGATCCAGTACCACGCCATTAGGAGGGGTTGTGGCAAGAATCGGTATCCTCACGAGGTCCTCTGAGAACGAAGCCTTGTGCGAGGATCCGCCCGCCGACGTTGCGGCTGACCAAGTGTCAAGAGGAGGCAGGATCTTGCCAGAATCCATGGTCCGGCCGACCAAATGCCGATTGTAGTAATACCAGCGGTTCTTGGTCAGGTGGAAAACGTGCTCATGGGAGACGGAAGACCGGTCACGCACTTGGTCCGGTATGGGGTTTGGTTTGATCCAAATGTTGTCGTTGCGGACGAGCCAGCCCGAATCTTGCAGAGCAATCGCCAGCCTGTGTGGAATGAGGAGAAGCTGCTTCGGACGCGCCCAGAGGCCATCCCCCGGGCGGTCTTGGGGCCGGATGCCGAATCTCCGGGCTCCCTGCTTGCTCTCACCGCTTTTATGCGCCCCCTTGCCGCTCCAATAGGTGTCGCCCAAATTAATCCACAAAGACCCAGTGTCTTTGAGTACGATTTTGCAGAGCTCAAAGACCTCAATGAGTTCGTCGATGAACTGCTGAGGATGTAGTTCCAACCCAAGCTGGTCATCATGGCCATAATCGCGCTGACCGTAGTACGGCGGCGACGTCACGATCGTGTCGACCTGAAGACCTTGCTCAGCGAGAAACTTCAGCCGTTCCTTCACGTCGCCCAGTAGGATGACCGATCTCTCATCTGAAAAGTGCGCCTCTTCAACGATCCTTGAGTCATTGAAACTCGCTTGGGACGTAGGTACTGGGTGGAGAGCCCGATTAGCAGGCGTCTTCTTGAGTACACCTTTGTGCATTGACACCCGACTAGGTGGGATGACCGTGGAACTAAGAGGCATCAATGTACAAATCTCCTTAACGAAACGTTCAAGCTTATCGACCGGTCTGGGTGGCATCTTTTGGTCCAACGTGTAGATGCGGCTGAGGGATGCGCCATCACTGAGAACCCTGCAGGAATTTGAATCGAGGCTCCGAGCGGGCGTCCTCCAGAAGAGCAGCCAGTTGAAGATGGCCTGTTTCGGTCAATTTGTAGTAATGCCGCGGGGGACGCGTTCCGCTTGCCTCTGACATGTCTTCCCACCCATCTTGAAGCCAGCCCTCGGTGAGCATTCTGTGGAGAATGGGATGAAGTGCACCGGAACGTACGCCTGATTCGTTCGACAGCGCGTAGCCCCAATGCCTTCGTTGAGGATTGGCCATGAGTGCGGCTGCCACCTGGACCAGTGTCTGCGTCTTCCTCATAACTCATACTCTACCTAGGTAGAGTAATTTCTTACTAGTTGAGGCGAGTCAGGAATCTCGTGTCTTTCCATCGTCCAAGCTGCCGCTTGCTGAGCGACGCGCGTCTCGGCCTAATTCCGCATAGGAGAGCTGTTCCCAGACCTGTTGAGTTCGCAGAGAGCCTGACCTGAATCCTCCAGAATCCGATGTCCACGATGTTCCCGACGTCTGCTGGCGCGGTCCGTCGCCGATCCCACCAAGAATCCCGTTCAAAACAGCGCACCGGTTCTTCGGTGAAGACTCATAGTCGGCCGTTATGCCCGACGGCCCCGAGAGAGTTTGAGGCGGGGGAGCGGGTTGCCGTGCCGAAGGCATTGCCGCCTAGCACGCAAACGGTCGTACTCGTGCACTTACGGACAGGTCACCGGCGCAGCTGGAGCCTGCGTTATGTGCGCGCCTGATTAGAAGCCTCTCGCCAAAGCACTGCTGCGGCTAGAGCATTGAGCAACACGATGAAAAGATCGCCCGCAGCCGGGGGGCCGATCAACAGATCGACTACCATTAGCACGAGCGATCCAGTTGCGGCAATCGTGAATACGACGGCCAGCAACCAGAACCACCCGTGACCGTGAGGGCTCTGGTGCACGCGTCCGAGCAGCGCTGGTTCACCCATGCCCCCACCTTACTTAGTAGCGTTCAGGTCTCCAGACGAATGCAAGGACATCTAAACTCAACCGAATGAACAAGACAGCCACGGTGGAGGGCCACCCCAGGGAAAAGCCCCCGACGGAAAAATGGGCGCGCACCAAGCGATTCGGGCGGACACTCCGACAGATAGCCAAAGCACTCTTCCCTTGGTACGTGGCTGCTCTGACGGTCGTGGGAACAGTGCAGGCTGTTTGTCTCCTGCTTCTTTGGAGGCCACCGCAGGACTGGGTCTCATTCGGAGCTAAGTTCTTCACCAGTCCGGCGATTGCTGGCTTCTTTGCCCTGACAGCCGCGATCATCGGTACCAATGCCGTGAGAGAGCAGTTGGCCCAGACAAAGGACAAAGCTGAAAATGATGCCTGGTGGCAGCAGTTTGAGTGGGTGACAGACAGGCTCATGTCGGCGGACGAGGAAACTCAGTTGCCAATGCCGTTCGCTAATGCCTTGATCTCGTCTCTTTCGGAATCCGCCCGGACCCCGTTCCAACACGACGCCGTGGCAGGAATTGTTGAGCACTACTTGCAAGACTTCTTGGATGGCAAGCAACCTTCATCTAACAAGAGCCAAACGTCTGGATCGGACGGGCTAAAAGCGGATGCGAAATCACTCCGCAGCCTACTGGACTTGCTTCCCGAGTCATCGGCTTCGAGAACACCCGTCCGGGAAGTTTTGGATGGCTATGCCTACGAGGAAGAGGTTTTGAAAGCGCTACGGCACCAGGGCTATGAGTCGATTGATTGGGTTCTGCCAAGCCCTGCCGGGGAGCCCGACGCCGTGCTTGTGGTGGGATCCGAGACTGTCCTCCTGGAAGTAAAGCTGTCTGTCTCGGGGGATCGCATGCTCGAGCGGGTGGCTAACCAGCTTCAAGAGCTGATGCGACGCCATGGGGCAGGAAAAGGCCTAATAGTTACACCGCCAAGGGATGCCAGTAAACAGTTGAAATACTCACTGCCAGAAAATATTGGTCTCGTGGAATGGGAACCACGTATGGGGTCATCCAAACTGAAAGACAGAGTCCGCGACGCGCTCAAAACTGACAGGGATTGATCCGTAGGCCCGAGAGCCAACAACCCTGCACGGAATCGTTCGTTTTCGTGCGTAAGTGGACGAACGGCTCGATCCTTCAGACTGTCATCGGTGGGTCGAAACTTGGGGTTGGCCAGTTGATCTCGGAATGCAAGACGCCGAACTAGGTGTCTCCAGCTAGGCGCATCCATGCTCGAACGCGTCGCGTATCAGTTCCTTGAGCGGTGAGCCGCCTGCCCCTATTCGGACGGAAGTTCGGCGAACTCCTTTTCGCAAGACAAACACACTGGCTTCTCCGTGTGATCCTGAGTTGGCACAAACCACTGTCCGCAAAGCGCCCTTACTTCCATGCCATCGACGTATGCCTCAACGAGAGTGGACTTTGCAACATAGTGCGCACTGTTATTTGTGGGAGCGACAATGGCGCCGGCCAAGGAGGCTCCCTCCATCGCTCCCAGCTCCACTGCTGCCGTCAGTTGAGATAGGCGGACTTCGGTGATTTCCACCGAGTAGACCGTCATTTTTCCCTCGACCGTATGAACTGACCACCGCTCCTTCTGGGGATCCATGAATCCAACAAGCTGCGGCACGACCGCTTGGCGAATCACGTCATCATCCCAATCCAGGAGACGAAGCGAAAGCAAGACTTCGACCGGTGTCTCGAAAGTGGGATCTTCCTCATAGTCGAGCCGGACCAGCTCAACCTCTATGTTGAGCGGGGAAACGGTTCGACCGGGAGGAGGTGGCAGTTCAGCCGGATACTGCCTTTCCGATGCGTTGGCAGCGCTAGCAATTGCGTCAATCAAAGTAGTCAGACAGTCCATCCGCCAGCGCCGATTGGCCATCGCGGACGTCTCTAGAGCAAGTAAATCGCGATCATCCTGGACAGGGTAGAGCGACTTAATTTCCGCTTCGCTTAGCCGCTCCACCTGGTCATATACATTGGATCTATCCCCGGTACGTTTAAGTCCTGCATGTAACAGCCACCACCGCGACTCAGTCTCCGGTTGGGTCACCAAACCTCGCCATTGCTCCGATCGGACTTCTTTCCAGATGCTTTGCAACCGAGCCCGAATTGAATGTTTGAAGATGGTGAGGTTGGCGCCGGAGTCCTCGTTGACGGTGAGGGATTTTCCTGCCATGACTGCAGGGTGCTTCAGTGAGGACAAAGGTATGACACTCTTGAAGTCATTCCTTGCAATCGAGCGGCATTGCTCAGGATCCTCCCAGTCGTTCGGGTTGCTAAGACACTCACGCAGAACCCGTAGGGTGGGTCGGCAACCGTCACTATCTGATCGAGACATGCCGCAACTTTAGTTGTTCCTAATGTTGTTGGGAACTCCTAGGCGTCGTGTTTCTTACCCGACAAAAGCTTGGCTTAGCAGACGTTAGAGTCCAGCAGTCGGTAAACCCTAGAAACCGAACTTAGCTGCGGTTTCGTCGCTGACTTTGGCTGCATCACGAACTAGCTGGTCGTTAGCTTGCTGAGTGTGCGCAAGATCGACAGCGAATTGACGGCTTGCGAGTTCACGGTTGGTGCGAAAAGCACGGATATCGCGCATTTTGATCTTTCTGTGGGTCCCTACCCGAGGTTGTTCGGGTATCACGCCGGTGTCAAGGAGCCTGTAGAGATACGGCCGGCTTATGCCCAGTAGCTTGCTGGCCTCCTGGGGCGAGATCTCGGCGTCGCCATCTTCACTAACGGTTACTACACCGCCCTGCTCCAAAGCGGAAAGCATCTTCAAAAACGCCGTAGCCGTGCTGTTGCCTTCAAGATGAGACAAGCATTCACGCACCTCGGTCAGTTCTTGAGAACTTAGTTTCGAAGCTTCGAGTGTGTGCATGAGATCACCTGAGTAGAGGAGGCCATAACTGACATATGTGTAATAACTGCTCTAAGTGTAACTAGAAGGCTTTGGTTTGGCAACTTTCAAGTTCTCTTTCTGGGCGACCGGAAGGTCTAGGCCTGAAGGCACGCCATGCCCTCTTCCGTGGTGCGGCGGCGTGTCAGATCGATGGAGCAGAGGGTATGTACGTCGTGAAGCTGGAGATCTAGGGGTTCTGAAGGGCGCGGGCCAGACCAGCGCCGGACGAGGATGCCCAACCAAATCCCTTGAACCAGAAGAACGTGAGGATGCCCCACGGAATGAGTGGACTCCAAGACTCCGCCACCAGCGCCTGGAGCGCACCGTAGGCCAGGACGAGAAAGCCTCCCACCCATCCAATGAGCGTTGCAGCCACAATGGGCAGGGTGTCACCCATCTTAAAGCTCCACCAATCAATGACCAGGAAGTACGCGGCGATTGCTGCCTGAACCCGCTGAATGACAGCCGCCTGTTCGACTCCTAAGAATTGAGTGACGATGGGGCTGGCCGTAAGTGAGATGGCCACGGCCAGAGTGACCGATACGGCAACAGCATGGGAAATGACGAACAGCGCGTAGGCGCGAACGCGGCGGGATGAACCCGCAAACGCCCGCACTACACCGTGTTCAGCTTTGAAGTTGTTATCGCTCAGTACTTTCCCGAACTGAAAGAGCGCGATCAGGGTCCCTACTCCGGCTACGACAGCGACTGGGAGCCCGGCGTCGCGTAGAAGCTGCACGAAAAGCCTAGAGAATTCCCCGTTTGGCTCCACTACAGTTGGTCGAAAACGTACTGGACGAATCGTTCAATTTCTTTGCGCTGGCCAAAACCAGTTACCTTAGCGCGAACCGACCGGATCGGATGCTCATCGAAAACGTCAAAGATGACCTGATATCCCTGGTTCAGGGTCATGTTCATTGAGTTCGTCACTGAATGGCTCCACCGCCAACCCACGCTCCAAGTTGGGCTAGGGCCAGCAGAAGCGAAGGGATCATCATCGGCTTGAGGGGCAAAAGGTCCGTATTGCCCTTCACTCAAGGAACTGGTTCCCATGCGCCGCAAAATGCCCATGAACCGGCGTTCCTGCCCGACTTCCTGAACCACGGCTCCGATTTCTTGGATGGACTTCCCTGTTGAAACAGGACCCTTGGTGAATTGGTACCCCATGAAGGCCTCCTCTCGCTCAGGCCCATTGCCTGATTTGGGGTGACAATAACAGACCCGATCGTCAGTCTTTACCCATGGGTATACACCGGCCCGAAGATTACGCGAATGTGCCCTCCTGAGTACGCATCGCAAGTTGCGGCATCGGGACCAGCTGGGCGGCCCAGCTTTCCGCGTAGTTCTCGCTTACGATGACTGTTTTTGCCACCTGAGGTTGAGTACCCCACGAGCCGCAGAGGCTAGGGGTGGCGTTCGTACTCGCTAAACGTCAGACTTGCCCCGCTTGAAAGGACCTCGTCTCGGGGATGGGGGAGCGGTACAAATCAGCCGCCACTAGCTGACGGACTCCAAAACCCACTCGCTGGCCAAAGGTTGCCGCCGCAGCGTGAACGTCCGCAGCTCCGCGTTCGCGGATGGCAGTGTGGCTTGGACCTGCCAGTGTTCAACGCTGACAAGATCGCCGGTGCCGATCGCTGCCCGGTTGCGGGTTTCCCGCCATGCGTCCCTGGTGAACCAGTGCGCGGTGTGGACGTCGGGATCGACCATCCAGATCCGGCCGTCGTGGCGGATCGCTAGCGGGGTCCCGTCCGGGCTGAATCGGACCGCGACGTCCTGGCCGGTTGTGGGGTGTTGGGGTGCAAGGGTCATGGTGGTTTCCTTTCTGCGTTGCGGCCGGTCAGGCGGCTTTGACGAGGGGAGTTCGTCCCAGTGGGTGGTGTACCTCGGGGAGAGCATGTCGCGTTTCATGGACCAGTCCGGTCCGCCCTTGATCCCTGCGTGGCCCAGGCCGATGCAGCCGCGGCCGTACCGTTTGGCCACGTCCTCCAACAGGATCCCGATGCTGCGTTCTTCGTGGGGGTTCTCGAACAGCTCCAAGGGTTTCTGGTTCCCGGACGGGCGCAGGTCGGTAACCATGATCCCGGCCCGGACGTACTTCGCGCCCTCGTGGACCTGGGGCAGCAGCGCGTGGGCTGCCCGGGTGAGCAGCACCGGATCAGCGGTCGGCATCGGCAACGCCAGGCAGACCGAGGGGAAGGACTTTTCGTTCGGGTTGAAGTGCGACGTCGCCGCGAACGCCGTTAGCACCTTCGCTTGCAGATCATGTTTGGCCAGGCGTGCGGAGGCCATTTGGGCGTACACGCTCATGACCTGCCGCAACTCGGCGGCCGTGGTGATGGGGGTGGAGAAGGACCGGGAGAAGATCAGCTGATCCCGCCCGATCCGTTCCTCTTCCACCGGGATACACGGGGTGCCCTGCAGTTCCAGAACGGTGCGCATCATGACAATGGAGAACTTATCCCGGATAGCGACTGGGTTGGCCCGGGTCAGGTCTGCGATGGTGAAGATTCCCATCGCGTTCAGGCGTTTGGTGAGCTTGGTGGCAACGCCCCAGATTTCGATCACGGACAGCTTGGCCATGAGCGCTTCGCGCTGCTCGGCCGGCACGGATTCCCACCGGCACACGCCTCCAAAGGCTGGGTTGTTCTTTGCCCACTTGTTGGCCAGCTTGGCCAGCGTTTTCCTTGGTGCGATCCCGACGCAGACCGGCACGCCAACGTTTCGCCGGCACGCGGCCTTCATCTCCCTACCAAGGGCCAGCAGCTCGTCCGGTTCGCCCTTGACGCCAAGGAACGCTTCATCGATGGAGTAGACCTCCAACCAGGCCGAGTAGCGGCCCAGTAGCTCCATCACCCGGGCCGAAATGTCCCCGTACAGTTCGTAGTTGCTCGACAGGGCCACCAGACCCCATTCCTTGGCGCGGGGCCGGAGCTTGAACCACGGATCACCCAGCCCGATCCCGAGGCGCTTCGCTTCGGGGGAGCGGGTAACCGCGCAGCCGTCATTGTTGGAGAGAACGATGACCGGCTTGCCCTCCAGGGAAGGGTTGAACGCGCGCTCGGCCGAGGCGTAGAAGCAGTTGACGTCCACGTGCGCGATTTCCTGCATGCGGCGTATCACCGCGGGCTTAGACATGGTGCAGGCACCTTGTGGCGACGCCCCAGATGGTGAGTTCCGACAAGGCCGGAACCTCAATATCAGGGAAGCGTGGATTGTCGGCCTGCAGGATCACACCCGTGGGTGTGATCCGCAGCCGTTTGATCGTGAGTTCCCCGTCCAGGACGGCGACGACTACGGAACCGTCCTTCGGTTCCAGTGCCCGGTTAACGATCAGCTCGTCCCCGTCGCTGATCCCGGCTTGTTCCATGGATTGGCCGGTAACCCGGACGATGAAGGTGCTGGTCACGTCCTTGATCAGGTGCGCGTTGAGATCGATGCGACCGTCAAAGTAGTCCTGGGCGGGCGAGGGATAGCCTGCGGCCACCGGTACCGGTGCCAGCAATACCGTCACCAAAGACAGTCCCGCATCTATCACACGGGGGCCAACTATCACGCCCACAACACACCTTTTATTCGAATATATGTTCGGATCAACTGTACTCCAGGTGGTCCGACAGAATAAGCCGCCAGGGCGGCGTGGACGGCTTGCACGCCAATAGGGACAGGGCGGTTTCCAACGATCGTCGCAACGGGTTTGCTGTGAACACACATGGTAAGCGGCCAGTTCAAAGATCAGAGTGCACGTGTAGCGTTTAGGGCACCTTCACCGGGCAGTTTTGCGGGCGGGTGTTACGGGAATCCGAATGCCGCAGAGCCACGAGGACAGGAGTGAAGGGCGTCCGGTGGAGGACCGATGCTTACGGGCATCTCGAGGTACTTCATCGAGGAATACGACGAAGGTGTTCTGCAGAAGATTTTGGCGCTGGGTGTAATCTTTCGTCCCTCCATGGAAACAACATGTATGAGCAGTCCGATCTGCTCAGTCACTCCATGGGGGAAGGACCCAGACCAATGAAGTATCACCGATCCGGCTACGCCAAGACCGCCACTCTCGCATCGCTTGCGCTGGCACTGACACTCACAGCCTGCACACCCCCAACGCCGCAGCCCAGTACTTCCATCACCCAAGCGGCAGAAGCCAGCGCCCAGCCCCCAACAACGGTGGCCGACCCGACGCAGGTACTGCCAACGCTGGAATCCAGCTCCGCTGGGGAAACAGGTGCCCCCATCCTGCTGGCGGCACCTTCGCCCGCCATCGTGGACACGTTGCCACGGCAGGACGCGGCCACCGTGCCGGCGATTGAACCCGTACCGGTCCCCGTTCCCCAGACAACTTCCACCGCGACCTTCCCGACCACACCACTCGCGCCAGAGGTTGTTCCGGTAACCCCGGTGGCTCCCTCCATCCCTCACACCTCGCTTGGTTATCCGGTGACCGGCACGTACACCTTCCCTGACGGGCACATTTCGTTTGATCTACCGACGGGCTGGAGCGCAAAGATCGAGCAGGACGACTACAACGAAAATGCTAACAACCCCGGCGGCAAGGAGAACTCGCTGGCTGCCAATATCTTTGACGAAACCGGTGGCAAGGTTGCTCACATCACCAGCGGAGGAACCGGCGGTCTGGTTGGAGGGCCGGTCAACCGCACCATCCTCGACTCCGAGGAACTCAGCGCATTCGACAGCCGTGATGGGGCCTCACACTTCGCCTTCGTGAGGGATGATTATCCCTTCCCTGAATTTCCGGTCCGCTACTACATGGGCGTTGTGGCTGATTTCTTCATGACAGAAGGTCCCGAGAGCACCTCAGTGAACAGCTTCATGATCATGCCGAACGGGCTGGCCACCGCAGTAGCCCAGATCGACGCGTCCATGACGCCTGAAACCGCTGAAGCGTGGATGAAAACTGATCAATACGTCAAGCTTCGGGCGTTGCTGACGAGTCTTCGCTACGCTGCCTGACACCAAACACAACAGATACCCGGCACGCTCATTGGGGGAGTTTGCCGGGTATCTCCGTCTTCCCGGGGGCCACCGGAACATTTGCTGAAACTTTTTCTCCGATTGTGTAAGAAACACCCGTTCCCGGGACACTAAAGGGTTGAAACATCACATCGCACTAGCCCGGGGGAACAGAACAAGGATGTTGGCTACCAGAGAGCAGGAACTGATTGCTCTTCACGCTGAACACTTCAGCCGCATCTACCAGTACATCGCGTACCGGATCAACGACCGCGAACGGGCCGAGGAACTGGCCAATGACGTGTTCCGGATCGTGTGGGAAAAACAACCGCCCGAGCCGCCCGGCGTTGGATGGCTGATAGCTACAGCCAGGAACGTGCTGGGCAACGAGTACAAAGGCCGGAGTCGTCGCGATCAACTCATGCAGCGGCTGGCTGAAGAAGCCCGGATTCAGTCCGCCTCCACCAACGAGGATGAGCAGCAGGCCAGCGTTGCGGAGATCCTCTCTAAGCTCAAGGACCGCGACCGGGAAATCCTGATGCTCTCCTACTGGGATGACCTCACCACCGCAGAACTGGCCGAAAGCCTTGGCTGCACACCATCCGCTGCAGCGGTCAGGCTCCACCGGGCCCGTAAAGCCTTCGCGAAAGCCGCACCACAACACCTCATGACAGAACGGGAAGTCTAACCATGGACCGCATCGAACAACTCATGAAAAACGCAAAACCAAACGTTCCCGATCCCGGCACAACCCCCGGTGTCCTGCCCGGCCGGTCCCACGTCTTCTCCGAAGATCCCAACATCATTTCCCTGGCTGAGCGCAAAACACGGCGCACCGGCTGGGCAGCAACAACGGGGGTCGTGCTTGCCGCCGCAGCAGTCGTCGGCGCCATCGTCGTCGCAGATAACCTGGTCCCACAATCGGCACCGGCACCAGCGACCACCGATACCCCCAGCATCACGGCCACACCCACCCCAACGCCGACCGCGTCACCAACGGTATCCCCCTCAGCGACACCCAG
The DNA here is from genome assembly GCF_059739405.1 of Arthrobacter sp. TmtSoilC79. NCBI lineage: Bacteria > Bacillati > Actinomycetota > Actinomycetes > Micrococcales > Micrococcaceae > Arthrobacter > Arthrobacter sp. TmtSoilC79. The sequence continues at coordinate 194,619 of NZ_AP046052.1, forward strand.
TACCATCCCCACTTCCACCCCGACGGAAACCCCGGTATGGAGCGCTGAACCAACCCCGACCACGGTCATCACCCCGCCTCCGCCGGCGGACACGGCGCCGCGTACCACCGCGCCGGCCGCGCCCGCAGGTCCCGCCGCAGGCGCATGCACCCCGGCCAATATCGACATCCGACGGAACGACCCCGTCCGGGCGATCAAACCCATCCCGGCCAATGAACAGCAGTACTACACCGTCCTCGGCTGCGCCGAAGGCTGGCTCGCATACGCCATCTCAGACGAGGGCATCAGGGCAATCGGCCTGGACGGCGGCAACGTTTATTACAACTTTGCCAGGCTCCAAGGCAACGGCCGATACCTGACCGATTTCACACAGTTGTGGACCAGCGTCCATAACTGGGAATTTCTCGCCTATGACGTCCAGAACGGGAAATACGCCACCGTTCAAGAGGGTATGGACGCCCAGTTTGCCGCTTATGGCATTCCTGTCCGGCTGAGGACCCAGCTTGTCGGCCCCGGACCCGCAGCCCCAACGGGAACCAACACCCCGTGAACACCCCTACTCACAGAACGAGAAGTGACCCATGGAGTCTGCCGACGCCCACACGTTAGTGATACTGGCTGTACTGGCAGTACACCTCATCGGAGTACTAATCATCGCAGTTTCAGCCACTGCCCTAATGCCAGCGTTCCTTGCCGGCATTCTCGGCGTCCGCGCGCTCCGAAAGAGGGACGTGGCTACAGGCCGCGAAGATGAAATCAAGGAGTACTCCAATGCACGGTAAGGGATCCCCTTACGGAACGATCGAAGCGTGTCCTGATTGACCGGAGAGTTCCGTGAGTCCATAAGCGTTAGCACTCAAAGATGGCCGTTCTGGAGTGGAGATTCTTTCCTGCTGGTTCATCAACATCTTGACCTCGGAGAGCATCCGCTGCCGCGACGGCGTGATAAGCCTCGAATTTGGCGGATGCGCTGGACCAGTCCAGGACAGCCCTGGGGCGGCTATTGATCTCCTCAGCGGCGAACAAGACGTCCGCCGGGTCTACCATGCTGAGATCATCTCCCTTCCGAAAGTACTGACGGAGCAAGCCGTTCGCGTTTTCGTTCGACGCACGCTGCCAGGGGCTGGCTGGTTCGCAAAAGTAAACGAGGGTTCCCAGTGCAGCAGTGACCTCAGCATGCTTGGCCATCTCTGATCCGCGGTCCCAGGTCAAGGTTCTTCGCAGAGCGGCAGGCATGACTCCAAGCTCCTCGATGAGTTGGTCCCGCATGTTGTCGGACCTGTTCCCTGGGCGGAGCGCAAAGGCGACGAGGAGCCGGGAAGAGCGTTCAACGAGCGTCACGATCGCTGATCTATTCCCCTTCCCCATGATGAGGTCTCCCTCCCAATGGCCGGCTTCTTCTCTCGTCGCTATGTGGGCTGGGCGGTCACCAATCTTGAGCGCATCCGCAATGTACTGGCGAGGCTTCACCTTGGTCCTGGAGCGGGACCGTCTGCTGAACTTCCCTGATCGCAGCAACCGGGCTGGCCCGGTTGGAACAGGGCGGATGCTCAACTGGTAAAGCGCACGGTAGAGCGTTTCATGCACCAGATGTCGGTGCTTTTCTCCCGGAAACCGTTCCTTCAGGGCCCGGCAGACCTGTTGAGGGCTCCACCGTTTCGATAGGCACTCGACAACGTAATGCCTCAACTCGTCATCACCAGCAAGTTTGGCGAGCCTTGGTCTCGGCCTTCTCTTCTGTGCCATTTTCTGGGCACGGAACGGATGATACCTGCGCGTGTCGGGACGGTTCCGGGTGACTTCCCTGCTGATTGTGGCCGGCGACCGCCCAAGATCACGAGCAATTGATCGAAGGCTAGCCCGAACCAGCAATCGGTCGGCAATGTAGATGCGTTCGTCTTCTGACAGGTAGCGGCTGGATACAGCTGCCGCAGGAACAGCCTTCCGGGGCCGCGGATCCAAGCCCTGCTGCACCAAGCCCTCAACCCCATTGCGTCCATTCAACCAACGAAGGCCCGTGTTTTGGTTGATCCCAAGAATCCTGCATGCGGCGCGGTTAGAGTGCCCTTCTTTCATGAGCTGAACATACAAGGGCCTTATCTCAACCAGGCCTGGGGGCCCCATTTTCTTCGATCGGCGCGTCGAACTGCGCATGAACCAACACCACTTTCAGTCAGTGTTGCGACGATCGTTGGAAACCGCCCAGCTTTGAGCTGTGCGGAGGGCTCCACCTGCCCCCAGTGGGCACAACCCGTCCACCATGGCCATCACGGGCGGTTAGGTCACCCCGGCCGGGGTACGTTTCGGGTATGAAATCGATGGTTCTGATGGGCATCGTTCTGGGGGCCGCCATCCTATGGATTGGCTTCGTTTTCTTCATGCTGTTCCGCCTCGATCGAGCCCAGAGAAAAGCCCAACGGGCCGCCCGTAGAGACGCACGTAGAGACGCCGAATGGAACCTGGCCAGAAAGAAGGCCCGGGGTTCTCTCAAGAGTTCGGTCCGAGGTCTCCGGAAGCGTGCCGCATTCCCGCGGTCAAGGCGTTGAGCCAGGACAGGCGAAAGGCCGGACAGGCTTCTGGGTACCGCTGTCCGGCCTTGCCGGCAGATTACTAAGGCATTGATCGGCGAAATGGGGGATTATCGCCGTCTGCCACTAATCCGCTGACTCAATTGAAGACCTCTCCCTGGTCCCGCACACGAGTAGTTGGTACTCGTTTTTTCCTGGGCGCCACCCAAGCCCCCTACTTGCTCTCCGTCGGCGTGTGCCGTCGAACCAAGTCCGTCGTGCCGCCCGAACATGAGACCAGCCATGTAACTGCCGCCGGCTGGTAGGAGCTACCTCTTCAGATGCGGCGGGAGTTCTACCTCATCGGGAGCCAACTCCGGACGGACCCGGACGTACCCGACGGGGTGTCTGAAGGATTTGCCGGTCCACGCGACGTCGGCCGATATTTCAACCACTATCGGCTCGACCAGCGTCAGGTGGACCGGGCCTTTGTCTTTGCTGAATCTGTTCAGCGAGGTTTCGGCGATTTCTTCTGGCCAGGGATGCCCTGGCAGGGCCGGGCGGAGCTGGCGGCCCAGCTCACGCCCTACCCGGGTGGAAAGCGCCGTGGACCGGCCGACGATCCGCAGTTGCCCATCGACCGGCAAGCCGGCGATGATGGCTTGCGGTTGCGTTGTCGGGCCTATGACGGCTGCGCAGACCGCATCGAAAGTGCTTTTGGTCTTCAGCTTCAACCAGGAGCGCAGCCCTGCCGGATACGGTTCCGACCCGCTCTTAAAAACCAACCCTTCCACACCTGTGGCCGGCAGATCCTTCAACCAGATCTTGGCCAGTTCCATGTCTGTGGTGGTGGGGGAGAGGTTCAACGGAGCGGCCCAGTCCCGGGCCAGTTCCTCGAGCAGCTGCCGGCGGCCCAGGAAAGGGACACCCCGGATGTCTTGCCCGGCAACGGCCAGGACGTCAAAGGCGGCGAAGGAGGCCGGCAGTTCGTGAACGAGGCTGGGCAGAGCCGCCCTGGAGCTGACCATGCGGCGCTGCAGCGCCTCGAAGTCCAGCCGGTCCCCGTTCCAGATGACCGATTCACCGTCCAGGACCACGCCGGGAGGAACTAGGGCCCGCACAACTGTGCATAGTTCAGGGAAGATGCGGGAGAGTTCTTTGCCTTGCCGACTCCACAGGGTCACGCCATCAGAATCACTCAAAATGACAGTTCTGAATCCGTCCCATTTGGGTTCTGCGTATAGGACGCCCGGCAATGCGCCCGGGCCGGGGAAGGTCTTGATGAGTTTTGCCAGGGCAACAGCAACCGGTGGTTGCAGTGCCCGCGGAATGGACTCGTCCATGGCCTCAGCCTAAAGGACCAGGACCAGAACGGACCTTCGCTTCGCTTCGGCCTGTAAAAGCCTTTTTTGCCTTACATGTGGCTGGGTTGTTATCCGTACAAGGCCACTGATCGTAGCCGTCCGGGGGCCCGACCCGTCAACCCACGCAACCGGTCAATCCCACGCGGTCGCTGCGCTCCCTTATTTCGCGGGATTCCCCGGCCACTCTTCGGGGTTGACGGCCCACCCTCGACCGGCTGGACCAGTGGGGGCCTCGCACGGCGGGGCAGAAAGGAGGTGGCTACATGAGCATCGACGAAGCGATCAAGCTCGCGACTTCGGTCGTGAGCTTGATGACAGCAGTCATCGCTCTACTCTCCATGCGGAACGCGCGCTTAAAGAGCAAACGCTCCCGAGCTGGAACTCGGAAGCGTAAGCGGAACGCAAGGAGGTAGTAGTCACACAATCCGGTGGTCGTGACCGCTTGGTTGCGGCCACCGGGCTCCTTTCTCAGGATATGGCCATCTCACCGATAAGGAAACCCTCATGGAACCACTGACCATCGTGAACTTCGTTCTATCGCTCACAGCACTGGGAGCTTCGATCATGGCGTACCGCGCCAACTCCAAGCACCGCAACAACGCAGGAAGCTAGACCAGACCCGGGGCGGGCTGCCACACGGCGGCCCGCCTACCGGGCCGGCCCGGTATCCTCCGAGGACAGTTGCTCCTCCAGGTGTGCTTCCCTGAGGACCGCGGTGATGGTCCGTATGGTCTCGGGGTCGTCCTGCCAACGGCTCCCGTCCCGAGGGCAGGCATCGAGGCTCCTCACCCCGACCTCGGCGGCGAGCTGCAGCAACTCAGCGCGCGCAGCATCGAGGTCTGCCAGCTGCTCTGTGCTCAGCTGTTCGGCCGTCAGCGGCTCACGCTCTATGGGCGCGTCCTGCACCACCGCCGATGGGGGTTCGACCTCGGTCGGCAGGCTGCGCCTGTTCAGGAAGTTCAGTAATCCCACAGTTCAACCCCTCTTCCTCAAAAGAACGTAGTAAATGGGGGACAAATCCGGCGGGACATCCCCACAGTACCAACCCATTCTGACAACTTTCAGGGAGCCTGGCCTCCGCTTCGCTCCACCCAGTTATTGGGCGTCCTCTCCGCTTCGCTCCGTGGCCGGCTGTTGGGCGCTGCCGGTCCGTCGCAGAGCTCCTGCCCGTCATCGCCTGTTGTGTCTACGACGTTTTTTGGCTGCTGTCCTTCGGATTCTATGTGTCCGCTCCACCCCGTCTAGCCCCTCCGCAAGCTCCGGGGCCTGCGGTCCGGGAATTTCCCTCCGGCGCTCCTGCGTCGCTTATTTCCTCCGTGAATTTCCCACCCCTTGCCCGGCGGGTAGACAGGCCTCCGTCGGCCACAGCTACGCAAGCTTCGCCAGCAGCCAAAAAACAACGGGGGAGAGGGGAAGCTGGCCGGTCACCATTGGTCGCCCCACCCACCCAACTTCTCGGACAAGAAGGACAAACACCACATGAACGCAATCACCATCACCACGGTGACCACCGAGGACACCGGCGAAACCATCGACGGCGTCACCGTGCTGGGCGACTACCACATGAACGACGGCTACGACTGGATGGGACTCATCTCAGAGCACGGCTGGGCCGTGATCCCCGGGTGGGGCTCTGAGGGCTGGGACTTGGGCCAGTGGCCCTATGTCATGGTCGCCGGGATCCGCACCGCCGATGAAATCGGCAACCTGTTCGGCTTGGCCACCTACTGCGAGGGCGACGTGAAAACGACGTTCTACCGGACCAAAGCCAGGTACTGGGATGCGGTCAGTGAACAGGCATTCTTCCACTGGAAGAACGGACAAGCCCACGGCCCGGACGACCTGCCCGAAGCCGCCGCAGAGCTTCCCAGCCGCTACCGGATTCCGCCCGTGTTCCAAACAGCCGCCGCCTAAGACCGCTCGACTCCTTGCCGGGCGGAACCCCCACCGCCCGGCAAGGCCCCACCCGCAAAGGACCAAGACAATGACCGAAACCCGCAGCATCGCCCAGACCCCGGCCCAAGCCGCTGTATTCCTCGAAACCCTCGCCGCGATCGTAGAGAAATCCCCGGTGGCCTACAGCACTGACGCCGCCGAAGACTTCGCCGCGCACATCCGGGGCATGGCCGAAGCCGTCACCACCGAGGCGCACGTGCAATCAGCCGAAATGGACACCACCCGGCAATACGCGGCACTGGACTGGCACAACGAATCCATAGCCGTCCTGTTCGCCCCGGAACACCGCCCCACATTCCTTTAGCAGGAGCTGAGAACCGCTGTACTGCCCGGCCAGAGCCGGGCAGTGCAGCCCCACCACTTCAAAGGAGCCAGCACATGAGCAACGCCACCACAGCCCCCAAAGGCATCACCGCCCTGATCTACCGCGACGCCCTGGGCGCGGACTTCTCCAATCAGGGTATTTCCGCCCACGTCATGGAGGTAACCGTCATCGGCGAGGGCATCGACCCCGTTTTCGAAGCCACCGAGGAACGGCCCGCCGTCCGGCTCGTCAAAAACGAGAGCTTCCACCGCGAAACTGTGATCCACGCCGAGCCAGTCGCCCCAGAAGACGGAACAGCCCCGTGGTACATGTTCGGCGGCACGTTCATCTTCAGCAGCGACTCACGATTCCGACGCGCGGCCGGACAGTACGGAGCAATCCCGCTCCACGACCGCCGCGAGTAGACCGGAGGGTGGGCCGTTCGCCTTGGTGGGCGGGCGGTCCGCCGCGGGTGGCCGCCTGGGTGGGTGGTTGCCGGCGACGGACCGCCGTTCCCGCAACGGGCCGGCGCCACTGACCTGGTGCGTGCGGCGCACCGGTGCCGGTTCTTCCCTGGAGAGGTTCGGCGGGGTCCAGGGAAAGCATGCTCGCAGGGCTCGCCCCCCTTTTGGGCGTCCACTCCGCAAGCTCCGTGGCCGGCTGTTGGGTGCTGCCGGTCCGTCGCGGAGCTCCTGCCCGTCATCACCTGCTTGTCTACGACGTTTTCTGGTTGCTGTCCTCCGGATTGTAGGCGTCCACTCCACCCCGTCTAGCCCCTCCGTGAACTCCGGGGCCTGCGGTGCAGGAAATGTCCCTCCGGCGCTCCTTCGTCGCTTATTTCCTCCGGGAATTTCCTGCCCCTTGCCCTGCGGGTAGACAGGGCTCCGCTGGCCGCCAAGCAAGCAAGCTTGCCAGCAACCAAAAAACAACGGGGGGAGACGGGGAGCTGGCCGGTCACCTAAGCCGCCCCACCCACCCAACTTCTCGGACAAGAAGGAACAACACCATGCTTAACCACCTGATAGCGCTGTACGTCCCGGCGCGACTGAGCGAAAGCGTAACCGTCCACAGCATTGACGCGCGGCATACGAGCCTGCAGATCATTGTCGGCGGCGGACTGGAATGCATTGCCCGAGGCGACTGGCAGGTCTACCTGAACGCGGAAACGCAGACCTCCGGAGCTTCAAACGTCCGCGCGGTGCAGCTGCTCCACGACACCGGCCTTGACCTCCCGGTCACCGGGAACGCCGTGTTCCTGGGCAGGGCGGGACTGGACCATGACACCGACGTGCCGGACTACCTGATCCGCAGGGCAGAGGCACTGTTCGATACGCGCCTGATCCAGCCAGCGGCCTAGCCGCCGACGGTGGCCGGGAACCAGATGTTCCCGGCCACCACCCACCACCCAACTTCTCGGACAAGAAGGACAACCACCATGATTGAAAAGCTCACCCTCACCGGCCCCGCTGACCTGCTGGCTTACATCCCGCACCTGCTTGGCGGCACCCCCACTGACTCCTTCGTCGTGCTCACCGCTACCGCCGGAGCCCTTGGCGCCACGTTGCGCGTGGATGCACCCATGGATGCGGCCCCTTCGGGCTTCGCCCAAACAGTGACCAGCCTCGCCGCACAGGACGAGAACGCCACGGCCTGCTACCTCATCGTCTACACCGACGAAACCGGCGACGATGACCGGTTCCCCTACGCCGCGCACGTCGCCGCCCTGGGTAACGAACTGGCCACCGCCCGGATGCCCGTCCGCAAGGTCTACCTCGTCACCAGCACCCACTGGGCCGCTTACGGCACCACCGAGCGGAACCCGCTGGAACAGATCACCGACAGCAATGCCAACGCCACCCTGACCTTCATGGGAAGCGCCGCCACCGTGGACGTCTACAACCCGGCATTGCTGGGCAAATGGGTCGAGCCGGCACAGGTGCCCGTGCTCACGGAAGAAGCCGTCGGGCAGGCACGACAGGAATGGGACGCTGCGCTGCGGACACCCGGCACGCCGGAGAAGGAGGCCGCCCGGAACCTGGCGGCCTGGTTCCAGGTCCCGCACCTGCGTGACGTGCTCATGGCCGAAACCATCACCACGAACAACGGCAGCATGCTTGACCTGCTGCGGGGCAAGTTCGACGGCCGACCGGACTGGAAGCGCGTGGACCGCGCCGAAGTCCTCGCTTTCGAACTGATGAAAGTTGTTCCCGAAGGCCAGCGCGCGCCGATGCTGACCCTGATGGGCTGGCTGCAATGGCTCAAGGGTTCCGGAACGCACGCAGAGCGCTACCTGAAACTGGCGGTCGAGGACGTACCGGATTACCGGCTGGCTGTGTTGCTGCGCGAACTGATCGTCACTGACCACATCGCGGAGGTGACCAAGAGCCGGGAGACCGCCTACACGCGCCGCATCAGCTAAGCGGGACGGTCGGGCAGGATCATCAATGGTCCCGCCCGGCCGTTCAGGTAGCGGGGCGGCCTCCTCCGCTGGCGCTCCCCCGGCCGCCATGACGCTGCGCGGGCGCAGCCGGCAAACCCAGTCAATGCGGAGGATCCACGACTACAGTGAACTCAACGAGAACACTGCACCTGGGAGAGCCGCATGGGAACCGAATACATCCTGACCAAGGACGACAAACCAGCACCGGACGCCAGCGTCCTCGAAGACCTCATCGAGCTGCAGCTGCTCACCGCCGGCGAACCCCTGGGGCCGATCGATTACACGCACACCCAGGAACACCACAAGCTCTAACACCACTGCAGCAACGACGCTGCACCACAGATTTCCTTTGTCCGAGGAAACCAGAAGGGCCGGCCACTAGGCCGGCCCTTCGTCATGTGCCTGCGTGTTTGACCACAAAGCGCCACAACACCACAGCCGCCAGAGCGTTTAGCCCGGCGATAAACAGATCCCCGGCCGCGGCCCGGCCAATGAACAGATCAATGGCCACCAGCACGAGTGAAGCAGCGGCAGCCACGGTGAACAGCACCGCCAGGAAGCGGGACCACCTCAGACCGCGATGAGCCCGGCCGGGTCCGGGCCGTGATGCCGGATCAGTCATGCCCCCACCCTACGCAGGAGCAAGGAGCATGCTCGCAGGGCTCGCACCCTTTTGGGCGTCCACTCCGCAAGCTCCGTGGCCGGCTGTTGGACCCGGCCCCGTCGTCGCTGAGCTCCGCCGTGCCCGGTCCTGTTTGTCTACGACGTTTTTTGTGGCTGTCCTGGGGATCATACGGTTCCGCTCCGGCTCCAGCTGCTGACCCCTTCGTTCCTCAGGGGCCCTGCGGCACTGGAATTCTTCGGCGGCGCTTCGCTTATTTCCTTTCGAAGATTTCCAGCACCTTGCCCTGGCGGGAGCAGACGCCTCCGTCGGCCCCGTAGAGCACTACGTGCCAGCAACAAAAAACAACGGGGGGAGAGGGGAAGCTGGCCGGTCACCATTGGTCGCCCCACCCACCCAACTTCTCGGACAAGAAGGAGCAACACCGTGAACGACGAAAACCACATTGCAACCGAAGAGATCGAATGGTTTCCCGCCCGGGCACTGGTGGATGCGATGAAAGCCGAAGGCCTGGAACTTCAGGTCGCCCAGACCGGCGGAGGCACCGCCACCTTTTTCCTTGAGAGTGAAGGCAGCCATACATTCACGATCGGCCCCGGATCATTCAGCTGGAAGAACCCACTGGAATCCCGGTTCACCACGGCTGAGCTCTACTATGGCCCGGACCATTACGACGACGAAGGCGAACCGGTGGAGTTCTCCGCCGACGAAGAGAAGACCATCACGCCGGGAACACCGATGGCGGACATCGCCCGAGAAGTCGCCGCCAACTTCCGTAGATTCAACACCCACCCGATCCCGGCAAGGACCGACGGCGGCGCATAGGCGCTGGGTGGGCCGTTCGCCTTGGTGGGCGGGCGGTCCGCCGCGGGTGGCCGCCTGGGTGGGTGGTTGCCGGCGACGGACCGCCGTTCCCGCAACGGGCCGGCGCCACTGACCTGGTGCGTGCGGCGCACCGGTGCCGGTTCTTCCCTGGAGAGGTTCGGCGGGGTCCAGGGAAAGCATGCTCGCAGGGCTCGCCCCCCTTTTGGGCGTCCACTCCGCAAGCTCCGTGGCCGGCTGTTGGGTGCTGCCGGTCCGTCGCGGAGCTCCTGCCCGTCATCACCTGCTTGTCTACGACGTTTTCTGGTTGCTGTCCTCCGGATTGTAGGCGTCCACTCCACCCCGTCTAGCCCCTCCGTGAACTCCGGGGCCTGCGGTGCAGGAAATGTCCCTCCGGCGCTCCTTCGTCGCTTATTTCCTCCGGGAATTTCCTGCCCCTTGCCCTGCGGGTAGACAGGGCTCCGCTGGCCGCCAAGCAAGCAAGCTTGCCAGCAACCAAAAAACAACGGGGGGAGACGGGGAGCTGGCCGGTCACCTAAGCCGCCCCACCCACCCAACTTCTCGGACAAGAAGGAACAACACCATGAACGCTGCACCCACCCTGGAAATGCTCGACCCCACGACCCTGATCGTGGACATCAACGTCCGCAAAGACGCAGCCCTGACCCCGGAATTCATCGCCAGCATCAAAGAACACGGCGTCATTGAACCGGTCATCGCGCACCGCAATGAGGACGGCACCGTGCATGTGCGCATGGGCCAGCGCCGCACCCTGGGGGCCGTCGAAGCCCAGTGCCCCCTGATCCCGGTGATGATCACCGCCTCCGCGCAGGACGCCGAGCGGATCGTCTCGCAGGTCGTGGAGAACGTCCAGCGCGCGGCGATGACAGATGCTGATGAAGCCGACGCCTACCACCAGCTGTCCCTTCTGGGCGTCTCGGCGGCAGCGATTGCGAAGAAGACCGGACGGAAAAAGGCCGCCGTTGAGGGCGCGTTGAAAGCCAAGGCATCCGATGCTGGAACCGCCGCCCTGGGCAAGGGGTACACCATCGAGGAAGCCCTCATCATGGCCGAGTTCGAAGGGGACGAGGAAGCGACCGCAGAGCTGGAATCAGTCATTGCGGACGAACCCGACCAGCTGTTCCATGTTGCCCAGCAACTGAGGGACGAACGCGAACGCGTCGCCGCCCTCGCCGCGTACACCGCGGAAGTCGCAGCAACCGGGAAAACCATTGTTGAAAGGCCCGGCTACGACGATAACGACACCGCCGCTGTCACGTCCCTGAAGCGGGCGGATGGGGAACCGGCCACCGAGGACGACGCGAACGCCGTCTACATCCTTCAGGACTACCGTGGCGAGTTCTCCACCGTCCCGGTGATTGTTGGGTGGAAGGAACAAGGCTTCACCGAGCGGTACACCTACCACTCGTCATCGGCCAACAAGGGGCCGATGACCGAGGAACAGAAGGCCGAACGGAAAACCCTGATCGCCAACAACAAGGCCATGGAATCGGCCACGACAGTGCGCCGGGAATTCGTGAAATCCCTGCTGGCGAAGAAGCAGGCACCGAAGGGCTGGCAGTACTTCACTGTCCATGCGATCACGCACCATACCGACGTCGCCCGGAGTTACGACGGAGAAGTTGCCGCCGAAATGGTCAGCGCCAAAACCGACGGAGAAAAGTCATGGGCGTGGAACCCGCTGAAGGACCACGTGGCCAAGTCCACGGCCCGTCCCGAGTTCTCCCTGATCGCATTGGTTTGCGCCGGATATGAAAAGACCATCGCCAAGGACTCGTGGCGGAACCCGTTCCAAAGCCACGTGGACTACCTGAACCAGCTCGTCACATGGGGATACACCCCGTCCGAGGTTGAGCAGATCATCATCGACAGCAGCAAACCAGCCGCGGAAGACTCCGCAGCGGAAAGCACCGAAGCGGCCTGAGAACTCCTTGCCGGGCGGAACCCCCACCGCCCGGCAAGGCCCGCGGCCACTCACCACGAACAGGGCCCGGAACCTCCCCAAACGTCGGGCGGTCCGCCGCCCAGGACGAACCACAGCAGCCAATCACCAGCGGCGGACCGCCATCAAACGCCACCAGGTAAACACCAAAAGCCGCGCGTCGCCGACTCCCCGGATACCCCCGCGACTGACCACCGAAGAATTTTGTCCGAATACACCGCTAGGCTCATCCCATGGCAGCACAGACAGGAGTCACCATGACTACACAGACAACCCCAGGCGTCACGCTCACCGAGATCTTCCCTGGCCTGCCACCAATCCTGGACCAAGTGATGATTGGCGCGTTGATCTTCGCGACTATCGGTGTGGTCTACCTCTTCATCCAATGGGGAATTGCCCACTCGAAAATGGAGGACATCGATGCCGGCACCATTGCGTTCCATTTCGGTTTCATCACCGCCATCTCCCTGCCCCTGATCCTGCTGAACACAACGGGCAGCGTGGCCGGCCTGATCACCGGCGCAGCGATCGGAGCGGTCATTGCCCTGACCACATACCTCCTCCTACGCAGGTCCCGTGCAACACACTCCCGAAACACGCTCTGACACTGAAGCCCTCAGTCTTGTAGACTGACCAACAGATTTCCTTTTTGCCGAGGGAACAAAGCAGGACCGGCCCGCGCCGGTCCTGCATTGTTTAACCATCAAAACCGGGACCCTTTCCCACGGGAGAAGACACCCGCCGCCGGCCCACCACCGATTCGGGACAGGTCTTTTCAGCCGGGACCACACCATGGGGCACATCCAACCAACCCACGAAGGCACCATCGCCACCGCCCAGGGCAGCTTTTAAAGAAGCCGGGGGAGTGCCGCCGGGCTTCTTCGTGGAACACCAAACCCACCTCTCAAACATGCACAGTTTTATACTAAAGAGATCCAAAAAACCCCTAGAATAAGCGGCAAAAACCTTTTTATTCGAGTGGATAAACGTTAGAATAGTAGTAGCAAGTCACTCAGACGAACCTCACTGAAACTGATACGAAACGCAGGACTGAAAATGACTACTTCACCCACCGATTACACGGTCTACACCAAGCCCCAGTGCCCCAACTGTGAGCGCACCAAGGAGTACTTCGACTCCAAGGGCATCACCTACACTCTCGTGGACATTACCGAGGTGCCGGCAGCGCTGGAATACATCACCGCAGAGCTGGGCTACTCCCAGGCACCGGTCGTGGTGAACAACTCCGATGACCAAGACCACTGGTCCGGGCTGCGCCGGGACAAGCTCGTCCAAGCCGCCATGAACAAGACAAACGCCTAGGAGGCATCATGACCACCGCACCGATCACCGCCGGCACCATCACCGCCATCCTGGACGGGCTCCGCGTCCCGGCCGAACTGCACACCGACCCGGAACTGCAGGCCGTGGCCTACGGGCTCGCGTTCCTGGACGCACCGGCCACCCTGGCCGAGGAACGTTTCTACGAGTCCGGCACCGTCTTCTACGACACCGACACTGACAGTGACTTTCCCTCACGGTACGAGGTCAAAAACCGGAACCTCGTGGTCGAGCAACTCAGCACCCGGGCCAACATCCGCACCGCCGAACTTCTCCGCGGCACTGAGCCCGAAGAGGTGAGCATCCGGTGAGGGAACCGCACCCGGTGGACGGGCTCACGATCAGCCCCCGGACGTACGTGGACCTGGACGAGTTCGGACGCATCGCCAATCCGTCCGGGGAGATCCACGTCGACGCCCCGGACC